>JALLON010000037.1 GCA_027717925.1 Acidobacteria bacterium AH-259-G07
TTCTCGCGCTCCCTTCCTAATCAGTAACCAGATGCACCCGGTCGTCAGAAACACCTCCGTACCCAGGGTAGACCAGGCAGCCCCAACAATCGACAGTTTTGGGATCAAGAGCCAGTTGAGGCCCAGGTTGTACAACAAGGCTCCCGCACAGATAAATGCGTAGAAACGCTGTAAGTTCCACGCCATCAACTGGTGCGTGAGCGCGAAGTTGACGAAGAGAAGCGGAAGGGCCAGGAGGAGAATCTTCAAGGCTGGAACCGCCTCGCGATAACCGTCCCCATACAAGAATTCTACCAGGGTGTCCGACCACCCTCCCGATACCAGTGCCAAACCCACAGCTAAGCCAAACAGCCCGAAACAGGTCCAGGTCAAGGTCTTCCAACTATAATCGCGACAAAGCTCCGGAAAAACAACTGCCAGCACAGCAGCCGGAAACAACCGCAGAGCATCCACCAGGCGGAAAATGGCGTTGTACAAGGCCACAGCCTCAGTCCCCTTCCACCACTCGATCAGGAACAGGTCGACTCGAAAGTACAATGCAGAAAGCACGATACCTACTCCAATTGGAGACACCCGGCGGAAAAGAGCATTTAAAGATTTCCACTGCCAGAGCTCTTTTTCCCCTGCTGCAGACGGGGCCAACCGCTCAGCGCACAGGCCGCAACAACCACAGTAAGAACTCCGCCACTTACAGAGATTCTGACACGAAGAAGGTGGCGAAAAATGTTCCAGGCCTTTTCGGGGTATCGGGCTACCTGGCCAGCCAGAAAGAGCTGCCGGCCAAAATCGGTGCTCACAGAGATGATCCAACCGGCCGTCCAGGCAAGTGAGAAAATACCAAACTCCTCCTTGATCAACAGTCGCGCCGCTAGAACAACAATCAGAAAGGAGAAAGCTCGAACCAGAATTTCGGAGAAAGTCTTATAACCGATCAGGGCGCTTCTTCTCATTTCTCATTTTGGCCCCCCCCCAAGATTTCATAAAGCGAGAATCCTTGTCCACACCCAGTCGATGAGAAATCCAGTACAATCTCGCCTGTAATGGCCGGCACATCAGCAACTTCCTCAGCACGAACCTTTGCCCGTTCAGACCTGTCTTATCTCGGCCTTCTGGTCCTGATTGTGGCGGCCCCTTTCGAGAGGCTCAAACCTGTTTTGAGCGTACTTGGGCTGGAGCTGACCACTCTGGAACTGGTGCTGTCGGCGGCACTGCTGCTGTGGTTGATTCTGGCAGTCATTGGCCGGCGTCAGCTGTCGTTCAAAAGTCCGATCAGTTGGCCAAGTCTGCTGCTTCTTGTTGTCATGCTCTTGTCCAGTGGCATCGCAGCCACCCATCCTGGTGAAGCCTTTCGCCTCTGTGGACGCTTTGCAGCGGGAATTTCCGTCTATTTTCTCGTGTTCAATGAAATCAAAAGTCATGGTCGCATGTTGGCAATCTTTCCAGCCGTCGTTTTCGCGGGCACTCTAGTGGCTGTGCTCGGCATTCTAGAGTACCTCCGCGCCGCTTGGGTCTTGGAGTGGCTCGCTGCTTTCAAGACACACCCGGTCTATCTGGGAGGGCAATTGAGGGCCAGCTCGACGCTCCAATATCCGACCATCACCTCGATGTATTTGGAAATTACTTTTGGCCTTGGTATGGGGCTACTATTGTTCCTCCTAGCTCGATCCAGAGTCCGGCTAACGACCCTGGTCTTCCTTTGCCTGCTGCTCATAGGAGAAGGAATAATAATTACCCAGACCCGCGGAGGAGTGCTCATTATAATCATTCAACTGATCGCGATAGGAGGCCTCTACGCGGTAAAAAGGGGCTTGGACCGAGGGTTCTGGGTGCTGGTGGCACTAGCTCTTTCCGTTGCGGGACTCGTAGGACACATGCTCGTCCACAACCACCTGTACTGGTTACGGCTGACTACAAGCACTCAGGAAGGCTGGTACCGTGCTCAATTCAAAGCCCCTCCATTCATAGAACTTGCCCCCGGCGAGCTGAAGCAAGTTGAAATTACCGTTACCAATGCCGGTCGCGTCCCATGGCATATTGACGGCGAGTCTCCTTTCCATGTTTCCTACCACTGGCTTCACCCCGAAGAGAATGTAGCTCTAGTCTTTGAAGGCCTTCGCACAGCGTTTTCTCACCAGGTGCAACCGGGGGAAAGGATCAAGGTTCAAGCGAGGGTGCTGGCGCCTCCCCAACCTGGCCGATATCGCCTGGCTTGGGATCTGGTTCAGGAAAACCGGCTCTGGTTCAGCACCGAAGAACCTCTTGAAGCCTATTCGGAAGCTACCATTGACGGGCCTCCTGCCAAGGGCGAGCTTCAACCGGTTCCGCTCCCCGGACTTCGTTTTCGAGTCGGTCGGATGACGCTGTGGTCAACGGCTGCCCGTATGCTCTGGTCCCATCCACTCTTGGGCGTGGGGCCGGACAACTTTCGCTTTCTCTATGGCCGCTATCTTGACCTGGAAACGTGGGACTACTCACTCCATTCCAACAACATGTATCTTCAATTTTTCGTGGGAACAGGGATTCTGGGCGGCATACTGTTTCTCTGGCTTTGCATACGGATCTTGGGAACCTTGAAACAGGCATGGCAACAGGTGGAGGATCGCGACTTTCCGTTCTTCCTGGGAGTGGCAGCGGCGGTGCTGGCTACTGCTGTTCACGGGCTGTTTGATTATTTTCTCGGGTTCACCTCGACCTACATCATGATCTGGATAACCTGGGGAGCAGCAGGGGCGCTGTTTTCTTACCTAAAGCAAGAATAATGCGAATCGCGTTTGACGGAACAACCCTGAGGCCTTACCAGACGGGAATTGGATACTACACAGAGCATCTTCTGCTGCACCTGCTTTCTGAGGCTCCCGAGGACGAATTCGTAATTGTGTCAAACTGTGAGGTCACAACTTCCCTGCCACTTCCTGATAGTGTAAGACTCTTTGAAGGCTATCGGTTTGCTGTTCGCAACATTTGGATGCAGCTCCTGGCCCCTCTGGTTCTAGAGATCCTACGGCCTGATGTGGCCCATTTTACCAACGGCATTGCTCCCTTGTTGAAACGTGCTCCAACAGTTGTGACGCTGCATGATATGACGCTGAAACTATTTCCACATCTGCATCCTCGCCGGCGGCTCCTGACCCGCCCTCTGGTGAGTCTGGCAGCGCGGCGTGCTCACGCCATCATCGCAGTTTCTCAAACTGCCCGGCGCGATATTCTGCGTGTGACAGGAGTTCCTAAAGCGCGAGTGCACCTGATCCGGGAAGCTGCCGCGCCTGTCTTTCGGCCCATCCACGACGAGGATTTGCTGGAACAAACTCGCCACCGATACAATTTGGCTGAAAAGTTCATCCTCTTCGTGGGAACAATAGAGCCTCGCAAGAACCTCCCCCGTCTTATCCAAGCCTATGGGATGCTGCGCAAGTCGGGCTTTTCATCTCACCAATTGGTCTGTGTCGGTCCCTACGGATGGGGATATCGAGAAGTTCGTAAGATAATCGATTTCTTGAATTTGGAAGGAGCTGTCCGGCTCACCGGCTACGCCCCTTTTGAGGATCTACCCTCTCTTTATAATCTGAGCGAGATCTTTGTTTTTCCCTCCTTGCACGAGGGCTTTGGGCTCCCTGTGCTTGAAGCCATGGCTTGTGGTACCCCAGTGATTACAGCCCGCAACTCCTCGCTGGCCGAAATCACAGGCGGCTGTGCCGAGTTCGTCGATGCTGAGGACGTTGAGTCAATCGCCCAGGCTCTCCGCCGCCTCGCACAAGATTCTGAGCGCCGGAGGGAGCTCGCACAATGTGCGTTAAAACAGGCTCAGCAATTCTCCTGGCAGCGTGCTGCGCGAGAGACTTTGGCAGTCTATCGAAAGGTGTCCCGGAGCGCGTCCCTGGGTTAATCTTTTCATTCACCGGGCTCACAAAGTAGAAGGCTAGGAATACTGGAGAAGTGAGGGGCAGTGGTATTGGACGAATAAAAAGTCCGTCTTGACGCGCGACACCACTCATTTGAAGAGCTTATTGAATGTATCCCAGGGATCTTAGACGTTCGAGTAGTTCTGCATCGAAGCTTTGCCTCTCAGGATTGCCAAGGAGCTGTCGGATTTGGGTGCTTGAACGTCTCATTCTATGGAGTAATTGCTCCATGCGAGCTGTTTCGATTGGCCTTTGAGAAGCGATGTTCCGTCTTTCTTCAGGATCTTCTAGCAGACCGAAGAGCGACTTTTCGTCCAGCTGGATGCAATCCCACCAAACTTCGTGGACTCCGTCGCTGCGTACGGACAGAGACCAGATGAACTTGAAGCGGCGTGTTCGCACCGCACCCCAAAGTGGGCCCTGGTAGGGTGCTTCGGCAAATATTGGATTTTCCGGAAGCGTGCCCCCTTTAAGCAGGGGCATGAGACTTCGCCCCTGGATTATCAGTCTGTCGTACGCGATTTGCAGGAGATCAAGCAGCGTGGGCATCACATCGACTAGCTCAACTTGTGTTCGGATGGGCCGCTCTTGCCTGGCAATAAGTCCGGGGGCGACGAATATCAGCGGTACCTTGAGGAGTTCGTCGTGTAAGTGGTAACCGTGACCATCAGCCCTGCCTCCAACAAAGCGATCGAGCAGCGCTTCACCATGATCGCTAAGCACTACTATAATGCTTTGCTTGTACAGACCAAGCTCTTTCAAATATCCAAAGAAGTGTCCCAGAACCGAATCTGTATATTTCAGGTCGCGGTCGTAACCGATGGAGGCGGCTTGTTGCGCCGTTAAAGGCTTCTCGGCGAAACTATCATGCGTGTGAGGTTGGTGGACCTCATAAGTGTGAAAGAAAAGAAAGAAACAGTCCCGGCGATTGGCGCTTATCCAGGAGCGAGCCTTTTCGTAAACCTGGTCCAAGTCGTTTCCAGCTACTCTGTCTGTTTCGTCATACAGCTCGAACCCTCTGCCAAAACCGTACTTAGCACTAACACCGCCTCCCGCCGTAAAGGCAGCGGTCTTAAAACCGTTCTCCCTGAGAATCCCGGCTAGAGTTTTAATGCTTGCGCTCAGTTGAGGCGGGGTTTTTGCGAATAGATCCGCCTCGATATTTAATCCATGTGCCGAAGGGTATAGGGATGTAAATATCGACATATGTGAGGGAATTGTCCACGGCGCGTTGGCAAATGCGTTTTTAAAAGACACCCCATCTCGGGCCAGCCGGTCCAGTTGGGGAGTAGTTTCGCGTTCCTCATACCCGTATGCATTTACTCTGTCTGCTCGCAAGCAATCTATGGAAACCAAAATGACGTTCCGGCTCCGACTGCTTTGATCGGTTGATGTGCACTGAGCGACAAGCGTGGGTAAGACGATCGCCCACATCACCGCGGCGACTTTGCCCATGCGCGCATTATATCGCAAAGGTTCTGAGGGCACTGAAAACAGAAGTTCACCGGTGGAGCCTAGCCACAGGACTCCTTTTGGAGCTGAGTGAGCAACATGCCCACACGACCAATCTTGGCGTTGATCGCGGCCTTGGTCATCTGGACATAGTCGCGAGCTGGGGCGAAGCGCTCCTTGTGATATAGAACTTCTCCAAGCATCCAGCGCGTAGCGAAAGAGTAAAAGCGGCGAGAGTGCCGACCAGCCACTGTCAGGTCCCGGTCGCTTCCCGCTTCCCAGGGTTTGAGGGGAATTATGCGGTCCGCGACTTCGTCAAAATAGGGGGTTCCCTTGATGGGGTAGGCAACCGTAGTAAGAAAGACATCGGGATTTACCTGCTTCAAATGGTCGACGGTTACCTCAATGTCGTGGATGCTCTCCCCTTCGTAACCCAACATAATAAAAAGACCTGCTTCAATGCCATACTCTTGCAGCAGATGCACTATGTGGCGCACTCGTTCAGCACTTGTGCGGCGCTGCATGGCATCCAAAATACGCTGCGAACCGCTCTCCGAACCGATCCACAAACGGAAGCAACCCATGTCAGCCAGAGTTTGAATAATATCCTCATCCAAGCGGTCTTCACGAGAAATAGTCTCGAAGGGAATCTTCAAGCCACGCCGCTTCAGTTCCTGCGCATAGGCAAAAAACCAACGGCGATTTATGGTAAAAACATCGTCGCCATACCACAGCATATCGGGCTGATACTGTGCAAGGATCAGCTCGACTTCATCGGCCACGTTCTGGGGCGACCGTGCTCGGTGGCTGTAGCCAAAAACGCTGTGACTGCACCAGCTGCACGTATAAGGGCATCCGCGGGAAGTGATCAGTGAAACCGCCCCTAGACCATGGTGTTCGCGCCACACCTTCATATAGCGCCGAATGTCGATGGCGTCCCGATCCGGAAAAGGCTGGGCATCCAAATCTTTGATGTGAGGTCGGGGAGGCGTTCGGACAATGCTACCATTGCCATCCCGAAAGACAATACCGGCAATTTCTCCCAACTCCTTTCGCCCGCTCTCGGCACGGCGGGTCAGCAGCTCCTCCAGTGTCAGCTCGCCCTCACCGAGCACCACCGCGTCGGTTCCTCGAGCCAGGTACTCCTCAGCGTAGTTGGCGGGTTCGGGTCCTCCCAGGACCACCTCACAACCGTAACGCTTGCAGAGACTTATCAAGTCCAAGACGCTGTGCCTCGTCACCAAATTGCAGTAGATACCAACGATTGACGGGTGTTGCTGCTCGATAAAACCCTCTAAGGCCTCGCGTGTGCTGAAAGTGGTGTCGAAAACCGCGACCTGAAACCCCTTCGACTTCAGGTAAGAGGAAATATAAAGCAATCCCAAGGGAGGATAGGGCTTCATAATCCCCTGCTCGTGCGGATCTCCCTGGAGGAAATAACCGTGGGTAAGGAGGATGTCCATTTGCATTAACAAAGTATCACAATTCCCCTCGGTCATCTCGAAGTGAGAAGAAACTGGATCCCAGCGGTGGTTTGGTGTGAGAAACAGCCTGCCTTATTCGGACTCTCAGATGAGCGGTCGGCGAGCACCAAAGTCCTGTGAAAACCACGCAGCTTCTCGAGTGTTCTCGGATTATGAGATCCGTCCGCCCAGAGGTACAATGCATAGGCAGTCAAGGAGCCTGCTGACGCATATCCTGAGTCGACAGGTTATGTCCGTTTCAGAACGCGAGTGAGATCACGGCGCGAGAACTTCATAACATGGATCGATTAAAGGATCCGGGCCAGAGAGAAGTAATCTTAGACCTCCTGAAAATATTGTGCTTGGGCCTGGCCCTTCGGACGCTATGGTTGATCGTGTATCCCGTGCCTTACGGCGAGGATGCTTTCGGCCGTATCTACTTCAAGAATACTCTTTTGCTTTCCCACTGGCTGCCTTTGACGCAGCTGATTGTGTACCTCAGCGCTCATCTGACAGACGGTGTCTTTCTGATTCGGTACGTTTTCGCCATCCTGGGATCTTTGGCCGCCTGCGGCTTTTATCTTTTCCTGCGGCTCGTTGCGGATCGGTCGATGTCGCTTTTGGGAGGGCTCCTCTTCTCAGTAAATGCGCTTTACGTGATCCTTTCCTTGATGCCCTATCAGGACGTCCTTTTTCTCGGTCTTTTCTATGCTTCTCTAGCGTTTCTGGTGGCAGATAAGAGGCACACTCCAAGAGGTGAAGACACAGAGCGTACAGGGCACAGCACACAACTTGAGAATGAATCAGAGGTCTCTGAAGTCCGGCGGCGAGCCAGGAGCCGAAGATTCGTCTTCGGTTCCCTATTGTTCGGGTTGGCCTGCTTGACAAGGTACGAGGGCTGGTTTGTCCTCCCCGTGCTTGTGCTCTACAAGGCGCAAAGTGAAGCTCAGGGGGGCGGACTGGGAAGGCTGACTCGCTCGGTTGGGAAAGCCGCTCTTTTCTTGGGCTGGGGGCCTGTCCTCTGGCTTGCTTTCAGCCGGCTGTACTTTGGCGCTTGGTACAGCTTTCTTTTCCAGACCCTCGACGGGAAGTTTTATGCCTGGAATCCGCACTTCGATCTGCTCTGGATGACACAATACGCAGGAAAAATGCTCTACTGGCTAGGATTGTTCGGCTCTCCGGTGATCCTATTCGCCGCACCGGGCCTGCTGAAACTCATCCGCTCACGCGATCGTCTTCACCCAGGACTGAAGCTCCTCTTTCTGTTCGTCCTGCTGGTTCTTGCCTTCTTTTTCCTAATAATCGGTAAAGGACACGATACCGTGTTCCGATTTGCGATGATTCCCTTGAGCATTGTGCTGGTCCTCACGGTGATTGGTCTGGAGGCCACCTTAGAGTGGCTCGTTCGGCGCCGAGCCTTTCCAAGACAGCAGTCGGCCCACGGCTTAGGGCGTATAATAGTGGTCATCCTCGTCGTCCTGCTGGCTGCCTACGCTACATTTCCTCTCGCCCGGCTAAATGCGAATCCTGCGTTTCGAGATCCCTACCTAATCTCCAATTACCTGGACCAGCAACTGCGTGGTGGCGGTAGAGCTTTGGTGGTGGCGGATCGATCGAAAGACCTTGCGGACGCGGCACCGATTGCCTATCAAAGGATTGCAGCTCAGTCTCGACTGCCCGACGGCAGCATTCTTTCGGCCGGTCTTCTTGAAATGATGGAGTCGGAGGAGCTGCTGGAGTACGCCCGGCGCAAGCGGGTTAGATTTCTGGTTGTTTTCAAGAACTTCCAGCCCTGGCTGGCCGCCGATATGTTCTATGCTAACTTGACGAAATCGCGCGCCGACTGGATCAAGCCGGTCTTTGAGGTATCCACCGCTCAGATCTACTTGGTTTCTACCTGGCCAGGCAAAGGGGAGGCAGTCCCAAATTGGGAGTCGGAAGTCAGGGAGAAGCAGTGAGACGACTAACCCGAGGTCGCCTGCGGGCAAAGACGGAGACTTTCCAATGCTGAGCCGCCGAGTCGATTTTCTCGTTGTCCCGAGCCTAGTCGCCATCGGTGCAGTCTTCCGCTTCTGGAGAATAAGCGATTTGGGACTGACGCACTTCGATGAAGGCTCCTACGCCATGGCCGGGAAGTGGTTAGCAACATTTGGAAACGAGGGCTGGGCCATTCAGGCTGGTCACGCCCCGGCTCTCTTTCCCATTTTAGTGGGACTTTTCTTTTCCCTCTTCGGAATTCGGGATTATCTTGCAATCGCCGTGTCTGCCGCCGTCGGGAGCGCGACGATCGGATTGATCTATCTGATTGGCCGTCACTGGCTTAGCCGTGAGACCGGAGTGCTGGCTGCCCTGTTTTTAGCAACTTGCGAGTACCACCTGACTTATTCACGGCTGGCCCTGACCGATGTCACCTTCACCTTCCTCTTTTGGGCTGCCCTGGGTGCCCTCCTTTGGAGCGTCCAGAGAGAAGACCGGCGCTGGGCCATTATCGGTGGGCTGCTCACCGGCCTTTGCTGGAACACAAAGTATCATGGGTTCTTTCCTTTGATCATAACCGGATGCTGGCTGGCTTTATCCCGCTTCTTCACCGCGAGCTCCAGGTCCAGGCCCTGGCTGTCTTTACTGAAGAGAAGCCACTTGGGAACGGCAGCCGCTTTGGCGCTCCTTGCCTACATTCCGTGGGCTCTTTTAGTCCAAATCACCGTAGGCTATTGGTCGATTTTAAGGGGACAGCTCAGCCACTCGCTCGGCTTCGGTGAGTTCGCATGGACAACACCCTCTGCGATTTATTTCTACCTGAGCCACTGGCTAACGGCGCCGCTGTTGATTTGCGCCGTCTTTGGATTCGTCTTCATCTTGATCGACAGGAAAGAGACGGGACTGTTTCTCGCCACAGTTTTCGTTCTTTTTACCGCCTCGACTCTTTTCTACATGAGCTTTCCCAGGCTGATCCTGCCGATAGTGCCTGCGATCTGCCTATTTAGCGGATTTGGGGTCAAGGCGATCGCGGGCAGAATTCCTTTCATCAATCCCAAGATCATCGTCGGATTTGGGACTGCTACTGTCTTGCTCTGGAATCTTGTCGCTGCCGGGCCCGTCTTGGCACTGCGCACAGATTCCTATCGGGAGGCAGCCAGATACCTGCAGAATTTTGAAGAGCCAGTGGTGACTCAGCTTAGTAAGAATTACTACTTCTACGAGGAAAGGAAGTCGCTGGAAATCCGATGGCAGGAATTGGACGACCTGGACTCGCTAATGGAAGATGCTGCCCCGGTCATCATCGCCGTCGATCCGATTATTCACCGCTTGCCGGAAGATCGTGCATGGCTTGAAAAGCACCGACCGCGCCTAAGTCTGCTGCGGAGTTTTGAGGTGACAATGTACGAGCCGGTGTACTACCAAGGCTTTAATCCCACTCTGGGATTTGAAACTCTTCCCCGTTCCGTGGTACCTGCTGTTCCCGGGGATACGAGAATTGACGTGTACAAGTTTCAGAAGCAGCCCTGACGGGACCTTACGCTGTGTACACGCCCAGTTTGGGTCTCATGAGTACAAGTAGTTGCGTAACAGGTAGTAACCCTGCCGAATCTGAATTCTGATCTCGGATGTTGAAAGCCCGTCTGATAACGCCCATTCTGTAAGCCGACGTCTAAGATAGCCAAAACGAAAATAGAATTCCCGAATCGCTCTTTTCCTTAATGAAGCAACTTGTTCGCGGCTCAGCGCCAGGGTGGGCATCGCAATTTCCGTACCTGACTGATCCATGATCTGAAAGTCTTCGTCGATCAGCCCAAGCTGGAGAGCTTTTTCCCGAAAGGGTGTCCCCATGCGAGGGACAGCTACGTTAAATGAAGCAAAATCAGGGTTGACTTCCCTTAAGAACGCCATGGTCTCCTCAAAACTCTCCTCCGTCTCCTCGGGCAGCCCCAGGAGTAGGGTGGCCACCGTGCGAAGCCCATGTACTTTGCACAATTCGAAGCCAGCTCTAATTTGCTCCTTTCGATAGTCTTTTCTGACGGCATCTAAAATCTGCTGGTTACCACTCTCCAATCCAAGAATGATCGTGTGGCATCCTGCTGACTTCATGCCAGTGAGTAAGTCGTCGCCCAGAACATCAGGCCGGCTGAAACAGGTCCAACCGAAGCGATAATGAAAATGGGACATTCGATCCAGGAGGCGCTGTGCACGTTCCCTAGGAATGCCAAAAGTCTGGTCGAGAAAGAAGACTTCATGAATCTTCATTGAGCCAAGAAACTCCAACTCTTCCATGACATTCTCAACAGGCCGGAGCTTCCATCCCAGGGTCGACATTACACAAAAGGAACAGTGATAAGGACATCCGAAGTCGGTCATGAGGGTAGCGAATTGACCGTCGCGCACAAATGGATAACGGTAACCTTTGTTCAAAAACAAGCGATGCTCTGGTACTGGTAAACGGAATGATTCTCCATTCGGTCTCTCGATGGGGAGCACCACCACGTTTCCATTTCGGCGCACCGTCATATTGTTCACACCAATCAATTTGCTCCAGTGACTATCGAGGTATCTCAAGAGATTATCGCCACTAAAATCGTGAAGAAAGGCATCCACAAAGGGGAGGCTCTTCAGCCGCTCCTGGCGCCGATCAATGAGAATATCCCCGATCAAGATCAATTTAGCGGCAAGTCTTTGGGACAGCTTTTCGTAAAACGGCACATCTTCGGCATAAGAGGCTGAACCGATTAGGCCGATAACGGCAAGGGGGTTGATATCCTCAACCCTGTTCAGGCACTCTTGTTCATCTAATTCTTCCACAATGGCATCGATTAGATGCAAATCGTAGGTGTCCTTTAGAAAGCCACTTAAGAAGACAAAGTCGATGGGTTGATTGATATAGTCCGCCTGAGAAACCTTACTGCAAAAGTAGTCGCGCGAATAAATGTGCTTTCCAGGCGGGTTTAGAAAGAGGATCTTTGGTCTTTCACGCATGATCAGCAAGCAGGAGGGGTCAAACCAGATGGGGAGGGGTCAGACTTTGAATTTTTCGTTTTTGGCTGAGAATCAGGAGTCACGCGGAAACCCAAAAACGAAAAATTCAAGGTCTGACCCCTCCCCATCTGGTCTCCAATTTCCCTGTCAATAAAACTGAAAACGTCCCTGATGACGTCATCGGTCTCAATCTGCTTCATACAGGCCAAATTGTTGATGCAGTTAACCGTTTTGGCATTGTCCAAACTCATGCAGGGGCTACACCACAAACCTCGGTAGAACACCAGCCTCCTCGTGCTCAGAGGGCCATAGCGCAGAGGAGTCTCAGGACCGTAAAATCCCACCACAGGAACCTGTAAAGCGGCAGCCATATGCAGGGGACCGCTGTCGTTAGAGATGATCAAAAGTGCTCCCCGGATCAGATGGGCCAATCGCACCACGCTCAATTTTCCCGCACAGTTTCTGACCCGCTTAGAAAAGCGTAACTCTTTTTCCAGAGAAGCCACGTAAGGAATCTCGGATCTCGAACCGATCAGCACGAGATCGAAGCTATACGATTCAAGTAGGGCCCTTGCTAGTTCAGCGAATCGTTCTCGCGGCCAACGCCTTTCCACGGCCAAAGGACTGGCATTGATGTTCATCACAACATAGGGCCTCCTATTGGTGGGGTGGCATTTACCAATTAGATCTTTTTCCGCCAACAAAAGCCGAGGTTCGGGATTTTCACCCCTTGCCATCGATTGTTTTTGAACCAGCCTCAAAAATTGCTCCGCGGTGTGAAGATCGTTCGAGAAAGGGATGCTGACATGCAGGAGCTGTTTCTTGACACCCTTCGCTTGTGCAAAACCAACAACCTGGTCCCCTTTAGCCAGTCGGGCCAGCAGGGCTGAAAAGTTCGCAAAGAATTCACTGTCAAACACAAGATTGTAGCGCTCGCGCCGCAGTTGTCGAACCAGAAGCACGCTCCGCAGCAGAAAACGAAAAGGACCCCCGAAGGGAAGGCAATGGACCTTCTCAACACAAGGTATCAGCACAAACAACTCTCGGTTCCGTTCCAGGGTCAGGTAGTGAACCTCGACACCAGGGTAGGTCTCCTTTAACCAGCGCAAGGCGGGCTCCGACAGGATGATGCTTCCCATTCCCCAGAACTTGATAAACAGGATTTTTTGAACAGAGAGTGGTTTGGTTCGCTTCTTGGGGGCGAATTGTAAGAACAGTCCCAGGACACCAATCAAGCTTCCCAGCCTGGCATCCAGCATCTTAGCCAGACGGATTTCAAATCGCTCCCACCTCATCTTAGTTCCTCAGGTATAGGAATCCAGAAAAGAGTGGTGCAGCCCAAACCTCGCCCTCGGTCCGAGGCAAACACGATGCGCGAATGGGCTTGGTCCCAAACCGGATCCCTGTCCAGAGCAGAGTTCAATGTTAATCTTAAGAGAGTGTTCTTGACTAGATCTAAAGCCCAGATATCTTGACTATTCTCCAGATCTGCAGAGAAAACGATTTTTCTTCCATCGTGGGAAAATTGAGGAGACTCGATATGACCTTTGGAGCGAAATAAGATTTTCTCTGTAAAGGTGGACAGATCCAAATATCGCAAACTGGTTCCGTCCTTCTCTTTTACGCCATAAACCAGAGAATCGCCTTGGGTTGAATAACGGGGGTCATAACAATTGCCATCCACCGGAAGCCAAGTTTCTACTGCGGTGACAACGTCAAAAATGTAGAGTTTCCCCCCTCTCTCAAACACAAAGCCAGTTCCATTCGGCTCCCAACTCGGTGTCGCTCCTTCGATCAAGAAAGCGGGGGGCTTTCCAACTCCTTTACTGCGCCAAATCTCCCTCCGCCCATTCTCCACTGTTTGCACCAGCAAGGAGGTGTCATCGGAGGCTAAGTCAGGATTGTAGTAATTACGAGGAGATTCAGGCGTCCAAGGCTGACCCTCGATGGAAAAAATTCCATAGCGGTCGTCTAGGATCTCACAGTAACTGAACACCGTCTTCTCCAGTCCCAAATCGGGTGCCTGCACGATTAGCCCCAGGTGACGCTGGAACTGTGAACCCGACACATTCAGTCTTAGGGCGCCGTCTTGGGGTTCACTGCCAAAAGAGAGGTAGCCGAACACAGTATTCAATCCGGCGAGAAGACCGAGGAGTGGCAGATAGAACAACACGTCTCTCTTACTCCATTTCACAAATGGGCGGAACAATAAGATGACGCTCAGCAAGAAAACTAAAAGGAACCCAAGTCGTGTGTAGGCCAGCGGTGTGAGCCATCCAACCGCGAACGCTTTGAGCTTCATGTAGTGAGGAAGATTGATTACCGCGTACAGAGTGCCCAGCCCCACCGCGTGGTACGTCTTGCCCTGGTCAACAAGTATTCTGGCGAAAAACA
>JALLON010000370.1 GCA_027717925.1 Acidobacteria bacterium AH-259-G07
CAAGTTGTCGAAGCTCGCCCCATTGTACACGAGTGTCAGTGGAGGGGGCCACGGCCCCTGCTCGGTTTTGCTTGACTTCGGGATTGTGCGGGCGGATAATTCTAATAACCGAGTGGAGGTATTCTTCATGGGCCTTTATCAGCTGATAGTTCGTACCTGCCTTATTCTCCTATTTGTCGCAACGACTTCTCTCTTCGGTGTGGTTTCCGAAGCTTCCCCTGCGGCACAGCCGGTACAGGTGGAGATCTTTGAAGATCTCCCCGAAGGTTCCGCATTGGATCCTGGAGACCGTCAGCCGACAGCACGCTACACAGAACTCGCCTTCGGCTTCGTCCACATCCCCACCAAATATTCCGAGAATGCGCTGGCCTTAGACCGTTCCACGCCCTTTGTTCTGCGAGCTTCCTTGGACCGGGCTCTGCCCGCCGGCCAGCATCAATTCCGCCTGCGCGCTAGAGGTCAGGCTTGGTTCCTCATGGATGACAGGGTGCTTTTGAAGACAAACCCCCAAAAGCCGAACCGCTCAGGAGATGACCCTGTTCCCCCACCGGTTGTGCTCGACGAGTCAGGGCGACGTCCTGCCGCCTATCCGCATCAGGACGAAGTGACCACAATCGACCTGGATGGCACCCCGCACCGCTTTACTCTGGTCGCCGTCATCGGTGGGAAAGGCCTGATGCCAACTCCGGGCGAACTCTCGGTCAGCTTTGGCCCTCCGGGCGAGGTAGAGCGCCTGCTGGGAGGCGATAATACACCTCGGCTGACCGACGCCGAATGGGAGGCTTATGCTGCCGAAGTAAAAGCACGGCACCAAGAAACCGATGTCATTCGCCGCCGGGCCCTGAGTGCCAAGGTAAAGGCGGCCTGGGAAGCTCGCCATGAACAGGTCCGAAAGTGGATCAAAAACCAGCCGGCGCCCGAGCTTCCGAAGGTTTCACCTGAGACGCCGGTCTTTAATGACATCGATCGCTTCGTGGGTGCCCGTTTGGAGGCAGCAAAGATCAAACCCATGCCACTAACCTCTGACCTGGAATTCTTGCGCCGGCTTTCTTTGGACACGATTGGTTTGATTCCCACTGTAGAGGAAATTCGCGCGTTTCTGGCGGATCCCTCGTCGGTGCGCCGAAAACGGGCCATCGATCGGCTGTTGGCAGATCCTGGTTGGGCTGACCACTGGGTCAGCTACTGGCAGGACGTGTTGGCTGAGAACCCGGGCATCCTCAAGCCGGACCTGAACAATACCGGCCCGTTCCGATGGTGGCTGTACCAGTCCTTCACGGACGAGATACCGTTCGATCGCCTGGTGAGCGAGCTGGTGGAAATGGAAGGAAGTGTTTATGAGGGCGCGCCCGCAGGTTTCGGGCAAGCGACGCTCAACGACGCCCCGATGGCGGCAAAGGCAGACATCATTTTTCAAGCATTCCAGGGGGAGAAGCTGTCCTGTGCGCGCTGCCACAACGCTCCGTTCCACCCGTTTAAGCAGAAGGATCTTTTCAGCCTCGCCGCCATGCTGGAAGGGAAGGAGGTCACGCTGCCGGCTACCAGTACGGTCCCCGTGGTCGAAGGCCGCCGAAAGCCGCTTGTTGAGGTCACATTGAAACCGGGAGATGTCATCGGGCCGGAGTGGCCTTTCCAGGAGAAGCTGGTCCATTTGGCGGCAATAGCCGACCTACCGAGTTTCAGAACGGTGCCAACTCGTCATCTTTTTGCCGCTCACATCGTGTCGTCGCAGAACGAGCGCTTCGCTCAGGTCATGGTGAATCGAGTTTGGAAGCGCTATATGGGAGTAGGCCTGGTTGAGCCGCCTGAGGATTGGTCCCAGACGGAACCTTCGCATCCGGAATTGCTGCGTTACTTGGCGCGGGAATTCCTGCTCAGTGGTTATGATCTCAAGCGTTTTGCGCGGCTGATCTTCTCCTCGCACACTTACCAGCGAAAACCCAATCCTGCAGCTCCAGCGCTGACGGCGCCTGACGAGCGCCTCTTCGCGGGACCATTGCACCGCCGCATGTCGGCCGAGCAACTTGTGGATTCGCTGCACCAAAGTGTTGGCAAGAACTTCTTAAGTGAAGAGCTGAACCTCAATCCGGCGGGAGACCGCCCACCGAGGCAGTTCTTAAACCTGGGGAAGCCACGGCGTGCCTGGGAGTTCACGGCGCTCTCCAACGAGCGAGACCGCCCGGCTCTGGCTTTGCCAATGGCTCAGTCGAACATTGATGTGCTCACCGCATTCGGCTGGCGGCAGTCGCGGCAGAGTCCCTTGACCACTCGGGATGATGCCCCCAGAGAACTGCAGACACTCATCCTGGCCAACGGGATCCTGGGCACCAGGATCGTCCGGCTTTCAGACGATAGTGCCATCACAGAGCTGTGTCTCCAGGATCTTTCATTGGAGGAGCTACTGCAGGAAACATTCCTGCGCGTGCTCTCCCGTCCTCCCTCGGCAAGTGAAACCGAGATGTTCCAGGAGTACCTGGGCTCACTCTATGCTGAGCGCAAGGTAGAAGGCGCAGAGAAGAGGACGCTAACGCTCGAGGCGGACCGCCGGGTGTCTTGGTCCAACCATCTGAGCGCAGAGGCAACGCTCATCC
>JALLON010000371.1 GCA_027717925.1 Acidobacteria bacterium AH-259-G07
ATGTCTGGGCTTTTGGCTGCGTGCTCTACCAGCTTCTCAGCGGACGCCAAGCGTTCCAGGGAGAGACGGTGTCGGACATGTTGGCCGCTGTCCTCAAGACCGAACCCGATTGGCAGGCCCTTCCCGCAGACACACCACCCAGGATTCGAGAGCTTTTGCACCGTTGTCTCCGCAAGGAGCCCCACAAGCGACTGCATGACATTGCCGACGCCAGGATTGAGATCGAGGAAAGGCTGGCCGATCCCTCGGGGGTGACGGCGTTGAGGGCTGGACCCGCGGCCTCGGAACCGGTGTGGCGTCGGGCCTTGCCATGGACACTCGTGGCCTTGCTGGCGGTGAGCGCCGGCCTGATGGCCTGGAGACTGATCCAAGTGGGTTCTCCAACGCCTCGGAATCCTGCGCGTTTCTCCGTCCACCTGGCAAAGACGGATCGACTGGTTGGCGGATTTCCGGCAGTGGCCCTCTCGCCTGACGGAACCCGCATGGTCTTGACCGTCTCGCCGGGTGACAAGACCCAGCTTTATCTGCGCCGCATGGATCGGCTGGAAGTCGCGCCCATTCCCGGCACTGAGCGAGCCTACAGTCCGTTTTTCTCTCCTGACGGAAGGTGGGTCGCTTTCACCGCCGACGGCAAACTGAAGAAGATCTCCATCGAGGGCGGATCGGCTCTCACACTCTGCGACGCCGACTGGGGCGGCGGGAGCTGGGGATCCGACGGCACGATCATCTTCACACCCTCGTACGGCAGGGGCCTGTGGCAAGTCTCCGCAGCCGGGGGAACGCCCGAAGTTCTGACCACCCCGGACTCCACGGCGGGTGAGCTCGGCCATTGGTGGCCGCAGATCCTGCCCAGCGGCAAGGCGGTTCTGTTCACCATCTATTCCACGCCGATCGACCAGGCGCGCACTGCGGTCCACTCGCTGGAGACGGGTGAGCGGCGAATCCTGATCGAAGGCGGAGTGTTCGCACGGTATGTGCCCACCGGTCACCTGGTGTATGTGCGCTCAGAGACCATAATGGCGGTGCCCTTCGACCTGGCGTACCTGGAGGTGAGCGGCGCGCCCGTACCCGTCGTCGAGGATGTCGCCGTGAACCCTCCGAGCGGCCATGCACAGTTCGCTTTCTCCGCAGAAGGGACGCTGGCTTATATCCCCGCTTCCGTCTTGAACGCTGAGCGCATGCTGCTGTGGGTGGATCGCACCGGCACCGAGCAGCCCGTCATCAAGACGCCCGGCCTTTATTCCGATCCCAGGCTGTCGCCCGACGGCCGGCGAGTGGCTCTGAGCATCCAGCAGGAGAGCCGGGACGTGTGGGTCTATGAGCTGGCACGGGGTACCCTGACCCGGCTCACCTTCACAGAGGCTGCTGAGTTCCGTCCGATCTGGACGCCCGACGGCGCGCGCGTGATTTACCAGTCGGAACAACCTCAGTACGACCTCTATTGGAGGAGGGCCGATGGCAGCGCTCCCGAGGAACCGCTGCTGAGCAGCGACTATGACAAACGCCCCTCCTCTATCTCGCCGGACGGAAAAGTGTTGGCGTTCACGGAGATCAATCCCGACACCGGCGAAGACATCTGGCTGCTGCCTTTGGAAGGCAAGAGCGAGCCGAAGCTCTTCCTGGACACGCCTTTTGGCGAAGAATTTGCCGCCTTTTCACCCGACGGGCGCTGGCTTGCCTATCAATCCAACGAATCAGGCCGCGATGAGGTCTACGTGACGGCGTACCCCGACCCTGCCGGCGGCAGGTGGCAGATCTCCACAGACGGTGGCACCGAGCCACTGTGGGCACGAAGCGGAAAGGAGCTTTTCTACCGCAACGGCGACAAGCTGATGGCGGTTCAAATCGACACCGCATCGGGCTTGGCTGGAACGCCCACCTTACTGTTCGAAGGTCCCTACGCACACTTCTCGGGTTACGACCTTGCACCGGACAACCGGAGGTTCCTAATGGTCAAGACCCCACCCGAATCGGCCCCCAGGCAGGTGAATGTCGTCCTGAACTGGTTTCAAGAACTGAAGCGCCTCGTCCCCCCAGGCAAGTGACTCCAATTTCTCGAATTGATTTGCAATCTGCTAGGTTCTGTTTTATTACACCCCCACTCTACCTTCCATTTTCAGCCTACATGAGTACGGGAGACGAGCCATGATAATGAACAACGATACTTTGATCGACATCATCGGATGGATCGGGGCAGCAGCGCTTCTTTTCGCTTATGCATTAGTCTAACTTCCGCAGTCTGCTGACCAGAATCCTTTGTTGATGCGGGGTTATGATTTTTTTCAGTCACTACAAATTGGCCGCCGCGTGCCAGGTCTTGATCGGTTTCATGACTTCCAGAGGAACCCTGAGGACGTTGTAGATGTCCCGCTGCCCGCCATCCGGGGTGGTTCCCTTTCGGATGCGGAGAATGATGCCGTTCGCCGCGGGCAGGACCACTGTGACCACCTGGTGGGTGCTCAGCTGCCGGCGGATCGTCGACCAGGAGGTGTGGATTCCCTCATCCAGGAAGTACTTTTCGATCGCCACCAGCAGGTGATAGGCCAGCACGCAGAGAAAGATGTGCGTCTGGGTGCGGTGCTCGA
>JALLON010000372.1 GCA_027717925.1 Acidobacteria bacterium AH-259-G07
CGTGTGGGCCCGCAGGGTGGAGGCGGTAGATGAATTCATGCAGAATAAAGCCGCAGGAAAGCGGGTCATCGGCTCCAAATCGATCCAAGAGCTCATCCACTCACTGGAAAAACCTCGCAAAATTATGATGTTGGTCAAAGCTGGTAAACCAGTGGACTTGACCATCGATTTGCTGAAACCCCACTTGGACGAAGGCGACATCGTCATTGACGGAGGTAATTCTTATTTTGAGGATACCCGTCGGCGCGAAAGAGAATTGGCAGCCGGGGGTCTCCGTTTTTTTGGAATGGGTGTCTCAGGGGGAGAGACGGGTGCCCTGCTGGGGTCGTCGCTGATGCCGGGAGGAGAACGCAAGGCTTACGAGGACCTTCGGCGCGTTCTTGAAGCCATCGCCGCTCAAGTTGATGATGGCCCCTGTGTTACCCACTGCGGCCCCGATGGCGCGGGCCATTTTGTCAAGATGATACACAACGGCATTGAGTATGGGGATATGCAGCTCATTGCCGAGGCCTACGATCTCTTGAGAAACGCTCTGGGGCTGGAGAGCAGCGAGTTAGCCGACATTTTCGCAAAATGGAACGAAGGCTTGCTCGACTCCTATCTGATTGAGATTACCGCTAAGATCTTCACCGTGGTTGACGAAGAAACAGGCCAGCCGCTAGTCGATCTGATCCTCGATAAGGCTGGCCAAAAGGGCACAGGCAAATGGACCTCCCAAGTTGCCCTGGACTTAGGCGTCGCAATCCCCACCATTCACTCGGCAATAGAGGCCCGTTTCCTCTCGGGTCTCAAGCAGGAGCGAGGGCAGGCTAGCCAGTCGATTTCTGGACCCGATACTGCGCGCTATGACGGCGACAAAAAGGAGATCATCGAGTGTATTCATGACGCACTCTATGCCAGCAAGATTTGCTCCTATGCACAAGGGATGGCGCTCATCCGTGCCGGCTCAGACGAGTATGAGTGGGATATTAACTTGAGTGAGATCAGCCGCATCTGGAAGGGCGGCTGCATTATCCGGGCACAGTTTCTGGATAAGATCAAACAAGCCTATGAACACCAGCCTGACTTGCCCAATCTGCTCATGAATCCTGATTTCCGGGCCTGGGTCATCCAAGCCCAACCCCGTTGGCGGAAAACGATTTTGACCGCTCAGAGCCTGGGCATCCCTGTGATGGCCATGGCCAGCAGTCTAGCTTACTTCGACAGCTATCGAACTCGAGACTTGCCTCAGAACCTGACCCAGGCTCAGCGAGACTTTTTTGGCTCCCATTTGTATGAACGCGTGGACAAGCCCGAGTCAGGTTTGATGCACACGGACTGGGTCGGCATCACGGGCCAAGAGTAAGGAGGTTTAGCCCAGGGCTAGAAGCGGAACTTGTTGCGAGCCGCCTCGGGAACCGCCCAAGATATTGCCGCGAAGAGGACAATTGTCCATGGAAACAGCTGCATTCGAGAATCCCTTGCGTGAGGGCCTGCGCTTGGAACGCACTCCTGAGTCTTGCATTGTGGTGATATTTGGCGCGTCCGGAGACCTGACTAAGCGCAAGCTGGTGCCCTCCCTTTACAGCCTCGCTGGACAGAATCTGCTACCCAGCGGGTTTTCCATTGTCGGTACCGCCCGCACGGCCATGACGCATGAGGAATTTCGGAGCAGAATGAAGGATGCCATCAATCAGTTCTCGGATGCCGGTTCCGATCCGGATATTTGGGAGAATTTCGCGGCCGGCATGCTTTATCATCCCACCCACATCAAGGATCGAGAGAGCTTCAAGACCCTGAGGGACCTGCTCTACCAGATCGATCAACAGCGTGGGACTTCAGGTAATTGGTTGTTTTACCTTTCGACACCGCCAGCCCTCTACGCCCCAATCACTCAGATGCTGGGCGCGGTCGGTCTGAACCGGTCCCACGGCTGGACTCGCATCATTATTGAGAAGCCATTTGGGCGGGATCTCGAAAGCATGCGCGCACTGAACCAGAAGGTGCTGGATGTGTTTGCAGAAGACCAAGTCTACCGTATCGATCACTACCTGGGAAAAGAAACGGTTCAAAACATCATGGTGCTGCGCTTCTCCAACGGGATCTTCGAGCCTCTCTGGAATCGACGCTATATTGACCATGTGCAAATCACCGCTGCTGAAAGTCTGGGAATAGAAAATCGTGGAGGGTACTACGAGCAGGCCGGAACGCTGCGGGACATGACCCAAAACCACCTCTTTCAGGTTTTTGCGCTAGTGGCGATGGAGCCGCCGGCTTCTCTGAGGCCGAACGCGGTACGGGACGAGAAAATAAAAGTGATGGAAGCGATCCGTCCCATTTCAGTGGAGGAAATCGATCAGTTCGCGGTGCGTGGCCAGTACCGTGCGGGCTCGGTGAATGGGAACCCCGTGAAGGCATACCGGCAAGAGGAGGATGTGAGTCCTGACTCAAGGACAGAGACGTACGCTGCGGTCAAGTTACTGGTCGACAACTGGCGCTGGGCCGACGTGCCTTTCTATTTGCGTTCAGGCAAGCGAATGCCCAAGCGAGTCACTGAAGTCGCCGTCCAGTTCCGGCGGGCGCCGCATCTCCTTTTCAAAGAC
>JALLON010000373.1 GCA_027717925.1 Acidobacteria bacterium AH-259-G07
GGGCACACTGAATCGCGGTGTCGGAGTAAATCCTGGGTGTGCCACGACGAAAGCTCCGCTCCGTGTTTCGCCAAGCTGCGATAGCGGCTTCGTCGAACCAGAACGTGACCCGACCCCTGGCGATCAGCGCTTGATTGTAGTTGGACCAGTTTCGGATGCGGTAATGGAAAGAATAGTGGCTCTCTTTCATGCCGCATCTTAACAATTTGCCCTGCCCTCAGTGAATTGTGCAACAACGCCTCCCCAGGGATATAATCTTCAGCGAGGCCTATGTCTGTTCCCCTTTCCACAATAAGGTCAGCCTTTTTTCTTCTCTTCACCCAGGACCCGAGGCGTCTTTACACGCTTCTTGGAATTCCTGAAGGAAAGCGTTACCTGAACCTCGGGTACTGGGAACGATCCGATATGAACCTCGAAGAGGCCTGTGATGAGTTGGTCCGGAAGGTGGGCAGCTTGGCAAGGCTTCGGGCTGAGGACATCGTCCTGGATGTCGGGTTCGGGTTTGGGCAGCAAGCTGTCTTATGGGTAGAGGAGTTTGCATGTCGGAAGATTTTTGGGATCAATGTCACCCCTTTGCACCTGAATGAGTCAAATGCGCTCATTCGTCGCAGGGGTCTTCAAGAGGTGATCCGTTATCAGTTGGGGGATGCCGTCGCCATCCCTTTTCGCGCCAACTGTTTCGACAAAGTCCTCGCACTTGAATGTGCATTTCACTTCAAGACGCGAGAAAAGTTCTTTCGGGAGGCATACCGGGTGCTGAAACCAGGAGGACTACTTGTGACGGCGGATATCATTCGAGGAAAGGTTCGGGGCCGTTGGCCGAACCAGGTTGGGCATAGGCTGTTTGGATTCTTACAGGAAAGATTTTGGCAGATTCCGGCTGAGAACCGGAATGATATTTCTCAGTATCGGCGGTATTTGGAGCGAGCTGGATTTTCCGAGATCATGGCAACGGACGTCTCCGACAAGGTTTTTGGCTCCCTGGTGAGCTATTACCTGAGCAAATCTCAACCCCATGAAGACCTTTTGATTCGACTCCTCCTGAACATGACACGAGGGTTTTGCCGTTCCGGTTATCTGCGTTATACGCTTAGTAGGGCCAGCAAGCCAGGGCCGGCTCCAGGAGAGGAACAATGAAGATTGTTCTGAAGTTTCCTTGGGCCGTACTGTTTATCTGATCGTGGCTATTGCGCGGATGCGCTGATTTAAACCGGAAAGCTATCGTGAAGAGTTTGAAGAAGTTAATCTCGAGTGACGTTCTCAGTTAGGGGCAGTGAGCTACAAGCGAGGCATCAACCGCATTTCCGGCGGCGCTCGCCAGTATGTCGAGGTGGGGTCGGTGATGACCTGTATCCGACGAGACTTTACCAAGAACTCAAGCGGCTGGTGCCGACGGGGAGTGAGTACCCCACGAGATATATCGTCCTGCCCCGAGAGATTTGCTTCATTGGCCTCAAAGTCTCCAGGGAATGCTGAAGCACCGACCCCACATACCAAATGCGAAGACGCTTTGACTGGATAGGAGTCTGGATTCGTTCGCCAGTGCTGCGTCAAGTTCATCGTGAGTCAATTCTGCTAATATTGTGGTTCAAGGTTCATGACTGAGACTACCTGCAAATTTAGCATCGGTCAGCTCGTACATCATCTGCGCTTTGATTATCGCGGGGTCATCGCCGATGTCGATGCAACCTTTCAAGGCACGGAAGCATGGTATGAGCAAATGGCCAAAAGCCGGCCGCCCAAGGACAAGCCCTGGTACCATGTCCTGGTAGACAACGCGCAGCATATGACTTACGTTGCTGAAAGAAACCTCGAGCCGGATGAACGGCACGATCCCATTGAACATCCCCTGCTCGACTACTTTTTCAGCGATTTCAAAGATGGGCACTACGTCCGCATGCTTAATTGAGCAGGTTACCTCTTGTCCCATCTCGAATGTGATGTTTAATTCTCAGTGGATACCTGCAAGGAAAATAGGCGAAAAGATGGCTAAGAGCATGTGCCTGCTAGAAAGAGTATTGCATTGGAGGAGAAACGGGAGTGGTTCACGGCAGCCAATAATCGGGCATACCAGCAAGGCGACTACGCCAGATGAACCACGGACCCTATTTCGAACTCTCCGAGTTCAAGTTACAATCCAGCCTATGGAGGTAAGAAAGATCACCAAAGTGGTTCAATTCAGTTCCGAGAAAATGCAAAAGATTAATCTGTTTGAGAGCCCGCGAATGTTCTGCGACATCTACTGCCTGGAACCTGGCCAGAAGCAGAAAGTTCACAGCCATGAAGGAAATGACAAGATCTATTATGTTGTTCAAGGCGAAGGCCGCTTCACGATCGGCCAGGAAATGCGCCTACTCAAGTCGGGGGAAATCACTTGTGCCTTTTCAGGTGAGCTTCATGGCGTGGAAAATACGAGCAACGCACGTCTGACTTGTTTGGTCTTTATGGCTCCCCACGCCAGTTGGAAAGATTCGACCAAGGGCACTGACGAAGTTCCGACGCTTCACACACGCACCGATTACTGAAACCATTGCCACCTGATACCATTCATCCCAGATCCTGGAC
>JALLON010000374.1 GCA_027717925.1 Acidobacteria bacterium AH-259-G07
CAGGTTAGCTGGTCGTGGAACACCTTTGATTTTCTGGACCAGCGGCGGAAGGCTACATTGAATGAGAAGTGCCGGCGCACCACCCGAGGTTGCCCCCCCTTGTTCCTCGCCAATTCTGCCAACGAGACTGGACGCACACGAACTCTATCTTCTATCTGTCCGGCGATGGCAACCTTCTCTTGTCCGTTCGGCATCAAGACTGGATCGTAAAGATTGATTACCGAGATGGTACCGGCACCGGTGAGATAATTTGGCGACTGGGGAAAGATGGAGACTTCACCATGCTTTCGAATGATCCATGGCCGTGGTTCTCCCACCAGCATGATGTTGAGTTCGATGGCTCGGTTTTGACGCTATACGACAACGGCAATCCGCGGATCTTCGAGACCGGTGGTGGTGGAAGCCGGGGGCAAGCGCTTCTCTTGAACGAGTCTGCAAGGATCGCTGCCTTGGTTCTTAACGTAGAGTTCCCCTATGTCGGGTGGGCGATGGGAAGCGCCCAGCGCCTTGCCAATGGGAACTACCACTTTACGACCGGCGTGCTGCGAGCTCATCGGGTGAACTGCGATATCCCGCTCTGTGGGAATAGCCACTCCGTTGAGGTGCTGCCCAATGGAACAAGCAGTTATGGCCTCTTCTGGCTGTCCGCTGCATACCGTTCTTTTCGAATGAAAGACCTTTATACACCCTAGATAAAAAGGCGATGGCATTCAAAGAACCTAGGAGCTTCTGAGCCCTGCCGATGATCCTCTTTAAGACCACGTCAAAAGTGGCCCCATACCGAATGCGCACGTAATGCATAGGATATCCTTGTTCATTGGGGGGAAGAACGTTATCTGGCACTTGCGCAAGATGGTCCTTATTTAGGACGTCGTCGATATCAATAATTGCCCAATCCCGTTGCCGGGATGGATCCAACTGAAGGATAACTTTATTGGGCAGATCTAATGGACAACAGCTCCAGAAGCCGTGCTCCTGCCGCCTGCTGGATCACTGATCGCTATATCCAAGACAACTAGGTTCGCATCCTGGCCGGTGGGAATGGCGATGTTGGCGGTGGGCCATTCCTCGGTCCAGGCCCGATCGCTCACCAATATCAGTGTTTGCAGGACTACTGACTTCGTAGGTTTTTCAGTTCGAGCGTTGTCGCTAGGGGATGGCTCTAGGGGGCACCTATCGGCAACGGCATCCGGAGGGCACGGCCTTCTATCAGTGTTTGCAGGACTACTGGGAGGAGTTCAAGGACAGCTACGCCTACTTCTACGAGAAGGCCTACGGGCCTTGGCGGCCGGTGGTGGAAAAAAAGTCCAGCGCTTCCTGGACTGTGGCATCTTTCATCAGGGTTTTGCCCGGGTGCGGTGTGGGGGCTGTGGCAGCGAGTATATCCTGGCGTTTTCATGCAAAACAAGGTACTTCTGTCCCTGCTGCCAAGCCAAGCGGGTGGCGGCTTTTGTTGAATGGGTCACCGAACAGATCCTCGAGCCAGTCGAGCATCGCCAGTATGTGTGGACGATTCCCAAGGTCTTACGCCCTGCTTTCCGGCGAGACCGGCGTCTGTTGGGCGAGTTGGCCCGTTGTGCCTGGAAGACACTGCGAGAGTATGGTAAAGCCACGGTGGGAGAAGACAGTGTCCCTGGGGCCATCCTGGCGATCCAATCGTATGGAGACAGATTAAACTGGAACCCCCATATCCATGCGCTGGTCAGCGATTCGGTCTGGAACCGTGACGGGATCTCCTCTCTGACGGGCTGGCCCGACTCCGAGGTTCTCACCTCGCTCTTCCAGCACCACGTGTTGGAAATGATGGTGTCCAAACGCCGTCTCAGCCCGCAGTTTGCTTCCAAGCTGCTCTCCTGGCGGCACAGCGGCTTCCAGGTCTACTGCTCACCTCCGGTTGCGCCGGACGATAAGCCGGCCCTGGAGCGTCTGGCCGCTTACATCTTACGGCCCAGCTTCGCCGGGAGCCGAGTGCGTTACCATCCCGAGAACGGCCAGGTCGAGTATGGCACCACCAAGGGTGTGGTTTGCTCCCTGGACGCCCTGGACTGGATCGCCCTCGTCACCTCCCACATCCCGGACCATCATGAATATTTACTCCGTTATTATGGCCGCTATTCCAACGCTTCGCGGGGAAAACGGCGCCGGCGAGGGACTCAATCGGGGCTTCGTTCAACCTATCGCGACACACCAAGGCAGCAGGACTCACAAGCGGATCACTTCTCCCGTGAGCGCCGTCGCAACTGGGCTCGACTGCTCAAGAAGATCTATGAAGTCGATCCCTTGACCTGCTCCCAATGCGGCTCTCGGATGGCTATCATCGCTGCCATCGAGCAACCACACGTCATCCGAAAGATACTCCAGCATCTCGATCTCTGGGAGCGGCCCCAACGTTCTCCTCCGCCCCGGCTCTTCCCCCACAAGCTGGAGGCCTTTCTGGCTTCGCTCACGCCCAAACAGGCTCAGCAGATCAGAGCCTCCACCGATTCGGTTTTCTGGGACGATGTGCCCACTCATCCTGATTTCTAGCCCCCAGCTCGGTGCCTAGAAATCCCTC
>JALLON010000375.1 GCA_027717925.1 Acidobacteria bacterium AH-259-G07
TTCGACTGACCGAACTGGGGGCTTGCTGTGTCTCGTCAAGGCGAAAGGAGGAGAATTTACTGTTTGATTTTTCCGACCGAAAGCTGGAAGCGGCCGGTTGTGCTGTGCGGCTTCGCACCTACGGTGAGCAAGCCACCCTCACTTTCAAAGCAAAAATTCAAGACGACCCTCTTTACAAGAAACGGGAAGAACTGGAGACCCCCGTGAACGATCCGGAAGCCATGCAAGAAATTCTCGAGGCTCTGGGTATGAACGTCTACTTTGAATACTCGAAGTTTCGTGAGATTTACGAGCTGTCTTTAGACAAGCAAGAAATCGAGATCTGTCTTGACGAAACTCGAATTGGCGCCTTCGTGGAACTCGAGGGAAGTACGGACCTCATTGAGAAAGTGGCGGCAAAATTCGGCTGGGCTCCCGAACTGTTCATCCGCAAGAATTATGTGGAGATGCTGTCGGCAGATGAACCACAGACCGCAGATCGGCGCAACGCGCCGAGAGCAATAGAACAATAGAGCAATAGAGAGGCCAGCTGACCAGCTGATGACACAACTGACAGCTGACAATGAGAAACAAATCAAAGCTCAAGAGCTCACAGCTAAACTTGCAACCTGAAACCTGAAACATAGAAGCATGAAAGCCATGATTCTGGCCGCCGGCTTGGGAACCAGGCTTTATCCTCTCACCGCCTTCCGCCCAAAACCGGCTGTGCCCTTCCTCAATCGCCCTTTCATCCATTATTCCCTGGAACTCTTGCAGCGCGCTCATGTCCAAGACATTGTGGTCAATTTGCACCATTTACCCAATTCAATTACAGAGGCGGTCGAGGCCATGAAAACGGAAGATCAGGCGCCGCCTCAAATCGTTTTCTCCCACGAGGATAAAATCCTGGGGACGGCTGGTGCCATCGGCAAGGTTCGGGACTTTCTGGCCGGTGACACCTTCGTGGTTTGCAACGGAAAAATCTATTTTGAAGAAGACCTGCAGCGTGCCATTTGCTTTCACCACGAAAGGGAGTCCATTGTCACACTGCTTCTGGTTCCCTACTCAGAAGGGGATTCCTATGGTTCCGTCTTTATGGACAAGGAAAACAACATCACCCGGTTTGGAAGCCGAAAACAAAAAATCAATTCTGACTTGCCTTATGTCTTCACTGGAGTCCATATCCTTGAGCCTGAAATTTTTGATTTCATTCCCGACGCTCCCTCCGACACCGTCAAGGATCTCTATCCCCGACTGATCGAGGAAGGTCATTCCGTGCGGGGTTTTGTTAGCCAAGCCGACTGGTGTGAATGCAGTACCCCGCAGCGATATCTGTCAAAGTCGCTGGAAGTCCTGAAAAGAAAAGGATTGGAAAATCTGATCGAGGCTGAGACCCGTCTCCCCTATCGTGGAGTGGTGGCGAGCCTGTCTGTTGAGCTGAATACCACGAGCTTTTTGGAAAATTCCATACTCTGGGATCGGGTCAGAGTGGGCCAAAACTCGTCCTTGTGCAATGTTATAATCGCTGACGGCGTGGAGCTGGCGCCAGAGACCCATCTCAGGAATGCGATCGTCACTCCCTTGCGGGGGACAACTGAGGAGAAATTGGCGGCTGGCGCATGGGTTAAGGAAAACTATCTTATTTGGCCGTTATGACAGAAAACAAGACAGAGTTTCCGCCCATCCAGCAGCGCTTAATGGAATTTATCCGCAGAGAGCTCCGTCCCGGATACAACCATTACAACGTCAGTAAACTGGTCGGAGACGCCTCGGCCCGCCAATATTTTCGATATGCTGCCGAGTCGAACCAGTCCTTTATTCTGGCGGTCTACCCGGAGCCTTTTGACCCCGAGCACTTCAGCTACCGGGAAGTCTACGATCTGTTCCGTGAGATTGGTCTCCCCGTCCCGGAAATCATTGCCATGGATGGAAAGCTGGGCATCGTTCTCCAGGAAGACTTGGGAAACGAATCCCTCCAGCATCGCTTTTTGACGGCAAAAAAAGATGAACGAAGGAGTCTCCTTCGCCAGGCAATCGACCACATTGTTGCCATTCAGCAAAAGGGAACAAAAGCATTGAAGGCGGAATATGAGGCTTCAAGGCTGGCCTTCAACGAAGAAAAGTTGAACTGGGAACTCGGTTTCTTTCGTCGTCACTACCTGGGCAACTATCGAAAGCTGGAACTGCAAGATGAAGATCGCCTGACGGAAGACTTCGCCAGACTGGCAGCTGAACTGGCTCGTTTTTCCCGTTTGCTCTGCCACCGCGACTATCACGTGCGCAACCTTATGCTGAAAGAGAGTGATCTCTATATTATCGACTTTCAGGATGCCCGCTGGGGTCCCCCTTCTTACGATTTGGCGTCACTGCTGAAAGACTCCATCGAACTGGATGCGAATGAAATCGAGGGGTGCCGAGATTACTATCTGGATCGAGCTCCGCTTTGCGCAGAAGTGGAAGACTTCGATCGCCAGTTTCATCTAATGTGCATTCAGCGCTTGCTTAAAGCTCTCGGAACCTACGGCTACCAGATTGTGGTGCGCGGCCATTTCATCTATGAGCAATATA
>JALLON010000376.1 GCA_027717925.1 Acidobacteria bacterium AH-259-G07
GTGCAATCGGTATGGATCTCGGCCTCTATTTTCATCCCGCTCACCGCACTTTTCCTGTACATTGGAACGACTCTATTCGCCTTCTACTCGGCTGGAACGCACTCGCTGGACCCCTCGGTGACCAAAGGCGATCAAGTCTTTCCATTCTTCATCGCAACTGAAGTCCCGACTGGGCTGCGAGGGTTAATCATAGCGGCAATCCTAGCGGCCGCTATGAGCACCATCGATTCAGCGTTGAACTGTTCCGCGACGGTGTCCCTGCTGGATTTTTATAAAAAGTACTTCAAGCCGAACCTGGATGATCGGGCCAGCGTTTTCTTTCTTCGCGCCAGTACCCTGTTTTGGGGCATTTTAGGTACCGGTTTCGCCTTGCTGATGATCCGCGCCAAGAGTGCTCTGGACATCTGGTGGCAAATATCGGGCATTTTTGGCGGGGGTATCCTTGGACTCTTCCTGCTGGCTCTTTTCTCGGCTCGCTTAAAGGCCTGGCACGGGATTGCCGGCATCGGAGCCAGTGTGCTGGTCATCAGCTGGGGAACGTTTCTCCGGGGGGACAGCTGGTGGCAATGCCGGATTGACGAGATTTTGGTGGGGGCCTTTGGTACGGCTGCCCTGCTGCTGGTGACTCTCATGCTCCAGCGAATACGTCCAGGATTGCAATCCTAAACCCACAATTTAAGGAGGTTATCTTATTCATGCTTGAGAATCTGCAATCGCGAAAGATCAAAGTAGGGGTCCTGGACTTCGGTGACGGGCGCAGCTTCTTGAAGGAGAATCTGGCGCCGGTCAACCGCGAGTTCCGGCAAAAGCTCATCAAGTACCTGGAGGAGGAGGGATTTGAGGTGGTCTGTGGGGACGAGGTGATTTGGCAAAACGAGATTGCCGTGCGCAGTGGAAAAAAGATGGCGGCTTGCGCCGTGGACGTGGTCCTGTTCAATTTTTCGGTTTGGGCCTGGCCACAGTATGCGCGCGTGGCTGCTCAGTTTTGCCCGCAGCCCATTGTCATGTTTTCCAATGTCAATCCCCAATATCCGGGTCTGGTGGGCATGCTCGCAAACTCTGGCTCACTAGATCAGGCCGGCATCCGATTCCTAAAGAGTTTTGGTGATATTGCCGAGCCCAAGGTGCGTTCCCGTCTCAGATCACAAATTGTCGCTATCGCGGGGGCGCACCGGCTGAGAGGACTCACCTACTGTCTGGTGGGAGGGCGATCGCTGGGCATCGACACTACGGTAGTGGACCCGGCTCAATGGGCGAAGCAATTCGGCATCGATGTCGACCACGTTGACCAATTCGAACTGGTTCGCCGGGCTGAGGAAGAATTAGAAAACGGTGAGCGGGTGTCGCCTGCCCTGGACTTCCTGAAGTCCAGGATTAAGAAAATCCACTGGACTGAGCCGCAGGCCACCTTTCGTCTTACTGAGGAGCTGCTCAGAAAGCAGTTGGCCATGTACTACGCCATGATCGATCTCATGGAGGAGTTCAAATACGATTTTTGTGGAATCAAAGGTCAACGGGAATTGACGGAGCACTATGCCACCGCCGATGTCGCCGAGGCCTTTCTGAACGACCCCTATGGGCCCGAGGGGTCTGCAAAGCCACCGATTGTCTGTGCCACAGAAGCTGACTGCGACGCTGCCTTGACCATGCAAATTTTCAAACACCTTTCCAACACCCCTGTGCTGTTTGCCGACGTGCGCCACTACCACAAAGATCTGGGGGTCTGGGATCTTTGCAACAGCGGGGAGCATGCCACCTATTTCGCCGGCCGGAGTTTCGATCCTGAAGTCAACCTACCCCGAACCGAGTTTCGTCCTCAGGGTTTCTATTTTCCGGCAGGAGGTGCGTCTGTTTACCATATCGCCGCGCCCGGCCCGGTGACCCTGGCCAGGCTTACCCGCCACGACGGGCAATACCGCATGACGGCCCTTCTGGCGGACTTCGTCGATTTCGGTGAGCGCAACCATGAAATTGCAGCCATTTCTCAAGACAACTGGCCCCATGCTTTTGCCAAATTCCAGTGCAGCATCGAAAGCTTTATCAACGCCTTTCACTGCAACCACATTCACGGTGTGTACGGGAACGTACTCGCAGAGCTGGAAACGGTTTGTTGGGTCCTGGGCATTGACTGGAACGCCTTGGGTCAAGCCTAACCCGCGCGACCCGTTTGGACTTTTCCCAACAGAAATGCTGCTGTCACCTCCGCAGCAAGCAGGATGCAAGAGAAGGTTAGAATTAGACTTTGTCGGTTCTTTACAGTAGCATGAGAGGATCCAATGGGGAATGTTATGGGGAGCACACCAAAGCAGCATTTGCCCAATATCGGCCCGCTCGGCACAAGAGGGCCACGCCCTAAAGAGGACAAGTATTTTTCGAAAGTCGTTGGCAAAGCTCTGCGCATTTTGGAGATTCTCAAAAGGAATTCTTACCCACTCTCCCTTAATGAACTCACCTCCAAGGTGGGGTTGGCCAAGAGTTCAGTCTTTCGGATTCTCCACACACTTGAAGTGGGAGGCTATCTGGAAAGGAATGAGGCGGGGCACTA
>JALLON010000377.1 GCA_027717925.1 Acidobacteria bacterium AH-259-G07
CTTACAGGCGGGACCCAGGGCTTTCGGGGATTTTCAGCCGTACCCGCTCCACAGTAGCGTCGCCGTTATCCTGAACAGAATTTGCCCGCAACCCTGGACCGGTGAAGCGGCAGACGCTATGGGGACTTACTAGAATTGTGCGATTTTGACACAGAATCCAAAAAATGAGGAGACGAGGCCATGTTCAAACTGGTAAAAGTGAGGGCTTTGGAGGGCTACTGTCTGTGGCTTCGATACGCCGACGATAGCTTCCTCAACTCTCTTATTCAGGAGTCTCCCCGGAGGGCCGTTTCAATAGCCCTTGTTCTTATCGACGACGTGAAGCAGGGGCAGGCCTTCAACGAAGCGTCGCATGTTTTCTTTGAACAACTCTATTCGGCGCCGCCAGACCTGATCGGAACGTCCGGCGAGATGAGGGGTTATAACCACGTTGTCCAAGCTCCAAAGAGGATGGCCTTTCGGCAAAGGTTCTGGATCTGTTACATCGAGTCCGGCGCCCGCCAAGTGGCCACCTTTCAGCGCTTCGACTAGTGCTGCAGTCTGGACAGTCTTTCCCCGGGAGACGTTGATGAAGTAAGCTCCTGGTTTCATCAGCGCGAATTCCTTAGCTCCCAACATGCCTTCTGTTTGCGCCGTGTGCGGAGCACACATAAAGACCACATCAGCCTGCGGAAGCAGTTGTGACAGTTGATCGGGCTTGGCAACGCGTTCGACCGACTTCATAAACGGGATGTCTTTTGGGTCAACAGCCAAGATCCGCATGTCAAAGCCAGCGGCACGCTGGGCCACCTGGGTGCCAATCCCGCCCAGTCCGATGATGAGTGCTGTTTTGCCCCGAAGTTCGATCATGCGTTCACCGGATGGTTTGTGAATTCCTTCACGTGTGTACTGATCCCGCGTCCATTCCTGCTTGGCTTTGTTCGGAATTTGCCTGTGCAGACTCCTCGTCATGGAAAGAAGCAGGCCCATGGCGTGGTCCGCAATTTCTGGTCCCTGAATGATCTTCGCATTGGTCAAGACAATGTCGCTGTTTACCAGTTCAGGGAACATACAACGCTCAACCCCAGCAGAGAAGACTTGAACCCAACGGAGGCTTTTTCCAGCCCGGATTGCTTCAACATTACACGTCCCAATCAGCGCATCCGCTTCAGGTACTTTCTGGGGGACATCTTTGCCGTGAGCTGTGATCAGTCTAGCACCAGGTACGGCGGCCCTGAGTTCTTTGACTTGGTCAGGGGTCAGACCAGTCACCACGATGCTCTGCCCGTCTGCAACACCATGCGCGCGAGCGGCCAAGGTGAAAACAGCCCCCAGAAAAACGACGACAATCAATTTTGAGAATTTCATAATGCGTACCTCGCTTACGGTCACTCAAAACAAGCTGTGTCAAAATCTCTGCAAATCATACACAAGTTCCCATTGAAGAAATAGGACCTCCCCACTCTCGGACGCCCACGCAACGGCACTGCTCTCTCAGGCCCTCTGGCGATTTCCATTGCTTTCACCCCTAACGTCTTAGGAAACATCCTTGACTTTCGGGGAGAGAAACCGGCGCGCCTCTTTCACCTGGTCCGGCTTGGCGAAACTCACCGTGTGGCCTCGAGCCGAGAAAAAAACGACTCACGTACTCGCAACTTGGAAACGTCTTCTCCATCACCACGTGCAGTTTCCTACTCGCTTCGGCGCCTTCGAGTGCTGCTCGTTCCAGCTGCTCGAGCGCTTCGATCGACAACTCCAAGCACACGCCTTCCACACTTGACCCTCTTTTTCTTCCTGTGCAAAACTCCTTCTTCAAGATGTCTCGAAATGCACCATACCAAGAACTCAAACGCCTCGTCCCCACCGGCAAGTAACATGATCGGCAAGCACGCAGAATGAACTTTTATCGGCTTCGAGAAACACCGGCGCTTCCCTACGATGCCGTTTTCCGGGAATCCCGTCTCAAAAAGGGTCTTTTCTTTCTGATCTGTCTCGCCATCTCAGCCACAATGGCTTTCATCGGCTATCAAGGGGGAATCGATCGGAGCGGTTGGAGTGTGCCATCTACGATCGCGTATTACATTGCTGGCGTCATTGCAATCCTTGCACTTGTCGCCCTTTCAGGACTTCGCGCCAGTCTCAGGAAGACCAACTGGTTGATTCGCTATGAAGGAGACAGACTCCTAATCAAATATCGGTCCTATTTGAACTACCACTTCCCGAAGGATGATCGTGTGGTGGTCGAAATTGGTCTATCGGAAATCGAGTGGATAAGGTCTTTCAGAGAAAAGCGGCGGGTTCCTGACTCGGACGGAGATATCGAGCAATCCTGGACCTATCTTGACATCTGCCTCAATCACTCCGATACGACCGAGCTTCGGGAGTACCTGCGGCAGGAGCGCCTGCGCTGGCCTGCAAAGACTGGTGTGAGCCGATCGCGCCGCTCACATTATCCAGTAAGACTAATCGAAGATGATCTCATCCGTGTTGACTGGAAAAGTCCTCAGACCTCGATTACACCGAATATCGATAAGACCGTGAGAATACTGGGGAAAAAGATC
>JALLON010000378.1 GCA_027717925.1 Acidobacteria bacterium AH-259-G07
ATGCCTCCAGAAAGACCCTCAGGAGCGTCTCCGTGACATTGGCGACGCCCGAATTGAGATGAAGCAAGCACTGAGCGAGCCTGCAACGGTATCGCCGATTGGAGTGACCACAGCGGTCCAGCCTACCCGATGGAAGCTGGCCATTCCGTGGAGCGTGGCTTCCCTGGTCGTGGGTATCATCATCACCCTGATTGGCGTCTGGAATCTAAGTCCCCCGCCAACGTCACGGCCTGTATCGCGCTTGGCGATGGTGCTGCCATCGAACCAGCAACTGAGTTTTGGAGGCCGTCATCAAGTGGCTTTCTCGCCCGACGGCACCCATCTTGTCTATGTCGCTAACACGCAGCTTTACCTGCGTGCCATGGATCAGCTGGAGGCCCTGCCTATCCGCGGCACCGAAGACGGCGGTGGTAGAAGTCCATTTTTTTCGCCCGACGGGCAGTGGGTGGGATTTTGGGCTGGCGACCAGCTGAAAAAAGTCTCCATCAGCGGCGGCGCACCGGTGGCCCTATGCGACGCTGAGAATCCCTGGGGTGCGAGCTGGGGACCCAATGACACCATTGTCTTCGGACAAGGTTCGCAGGGCATCTGGCAGGTCTCCGCCGCCGGTGGCACGAAAGAGCTCCTGATCAGTGTGGACGCGACGAAGGACGAATCGGCCCATGGACCGCAGATCCTGCCCGGCGGCAAGGCCCTGCTATTTACGCTCAGCTCCGGCGACGGCACTTGGGATGACGCGGAGATCGTAGTGCAGTCACTGGAGACGGGTGAGCGGCAGGTCCTGATCAGAGGAGGCACCGATGCTCGTTACGTGCCCACGGGGCACTTGGTCTATGCGCGGGAGGGGACGCTGCTGGCGGTGCCCTTTGATGTGGAGCGCCTCGAGGTGACAGGTGGCCCCGTTTCCATCATCGAGGGTGTCACACAGGCAGGTAGTAATTTTACAGGCGCTGCGCACTTCAGCTTTTCCCGCCTTGGGTCGCTCGTGTATGTTCCGGGCATCGCGGGTGAGCTCGAAAACACTCTGCTCTGGGTGGATCGTGAGGGGCAAGAGGAGCGCTTGGCTGCGGAACGCCTTTACTTTTGGCCCCGGCTCTCACCCGATGGTGCACATCTGGCCCTGGTTGTCTTTGACGGGGCCAATTGGGACCTGTGGATCTATGAGCTGACACGCAAGACGTTAACCCGACTCACATTTGATCCGGCTGGTAACCTTTACCCGCTGTGGACGCCGGATGGTCTGCGGGTGGTGTTCGCATCACGCCGCGGTGGAGGACAATACAATTTGTTCTGGAAGGCGGCCGACGGCACGGGCCAGGCCGAGCGCCTCACCACGAGCCCAAACGATCAAATACCCTATTCCTTCTCGCCTGACGGAAAGAGGCTGGTTTTCATGGAAGAGAATCCTGAAACATCGTGGGACTTGCACGTGCTCTCGATGGAGGACGAGCCCACCTCGCAGCCGCTTCTCCAGACGCAGTTTAATGAGACCAGTCCGGCGATCTCACCCGATGGCCGCTGGATGGCCTATCGCTCCGTTGAGTCGGGGCGGGAGGAAGTCTACGTTCGGCCTTTCCCAAAGGTGGAGCAAGGAAAGTGGCAGATCTCAAGCGATGGGGGAACTCGGCCCCTTTGGGGCCCTGAGGGGCGGGAGCTGTTCTATCAAAGCGACGAGGCCATGATGATGGTTCCCATCGAAACGGAGTCCACCTTCACGGCGGGGAGCCCCGGGGTTTTGTTCGGGGAAAGGTACATTACTGAGACCGGTCGACACTACGATATTTCCCCCGACGGGCAGCGGTTCCTGATGATCAAAGAGGGCGGGCAGACAGAGGAGACATCAGCACGCATAGAATTGATCATCGTGCAGAACTGGTTTGAAGAACTCAAACGCCTCGTCCCCACAGGCAAGTGACATGATCGGGGCATGGAGCAACCCGGGAGGGCGCGGAAGAACAATCATTCAGGCCAGGATATCGTGAACGATTTCGCCGTGGACGTCGGTAAGCCGCATGTCGCGGCCGCTGAAGTGGTAGGTCAGCTGGGTGTGATCGAGGCCCAGCAGGTGAAGGATGGTCGCGTGCAGGTCGTGCACGTGGACCTTATTTTCGACGGCGAAGTAGCCATATTCGTCAGTCGCGCCATAGATCGTACCAGCCTTGACGCCTCCGCCGGCTAGCCACATGGTGAAACCGAACGGATTGTGGTCGCGGCCAACCTTCTTGACGTACTTGTCGTCCGGAAGTTGGGCTGTCGGTGTGCGACCGAATTCGCCGCCCCAAAGCACCAGTGTCTGATCCAACAGGCCGCGGGCCTTCAGGTCCTTCAAGAGCGCGGCAATGGGTCTATCGACAGCCTTCGCGTTAATCTGGTGGCCCTCTTCCAAGCTCCCATGTTGATCCCAACGATCGACGCCCTTGCGGCGGGGCGGGAGCAATTCCACGAATCGCACACCCCTCTCCACCATGCGGCGCGCCAGCAGACACTGCAGGCCAAATTCTTCGGTGTCTGGCTCGTCCAGTCCATAGAGCTTCC
>JALLON010000379.1 GCA_027717925.1 Acidobacteria bacterium AH-259-G07
TCCCCAAATACCAGGGTGAGTTAGTGTGCCGGGACAATTGAACTTCTAGGCCCGTAAAAGCGTATTCACAGACCAATGGGCGAAATATGAGCTTTGAAAAAACGGATACCACATTGGATGACGTGTCCAGCCCAGGGGAATCTGAGCTCATCCAAGGAGAGGGCTTTCGTTCAAGAGAAGATTACGCGAAAACAGAGACAAAAATGAACCCAGTTGTGGAATTAAACGGCCTGAGCGTCAGCTTCGGTAAGCGAACGATCCTAAAGGATCTAAATGGCTCCTTGTCGGGCCGAGCCATTGGTCTTCTCGGGCCCAACGGAGCAGGTAAGACGACCCTGCTGCGCACCCTTTTACGCTTTCACCCTTCGTCGCAAGGAACGGCACGGATCTTCGGACATGACATCCACACCAATGCAAAGAAGATCCGAGGTTTGATCGGCTATATGCCCGAAGAAGATTCTTTCATCCCACGGATGAGCGCGGTCCGATTCGTTCGTTTGATGGCAGAGCTTTCCGGCCTCTCTCCGGCAGAGGCCATGGAACGAACACATGAAGCTTTGTTTTATGTTGGCTTGGGGGAGGCACGATACCGGAAACTCGAGACCTACTCCCTTGGCATGAAACAGCTTGCCAAGTTGGCCCAGGCCATTGTCCACGGACCGCGGCTTCTCATTCTGGATGAGCCGACGAATGGTTTAGATCCCCCCGCCCGGCAAAGAATGCTCCGCTTGATTCGCGATATCCGGGACAGTGGCGAGGTTCACTTAATCATCTCCTCTCATTTACTTCGAGATATTGAGGAATGCTGCGAGGAGGTGTTGATCCTGAAAGAGGGAGAAATTGTCGTCTATTGCAACTTAGAGAAAGAACGAAAAGCCAATCTCAAGTTCCTGGAAATGGAAATTCGGGGGGACGATGGAACTTTTGTCCCAATGGTAGAGAAATTGGGCTGCGAGTGCGCACAACTGGCAAAGAGAAAAATCAAAATGGTCTTGCCCGAAGGTATTGAAATTCGAGATCTGTATGGTCTGGCTGCCCAACGCCAGGTTCAGATTCGACGCCTGAATTACAAGCGGGACTCTCTCCAAGACATTTTCCTGAAGGCAATGGAGGGAACACATGGCCGTCTATAAGCGCAGTTACTGCAGATTCGGGGGAGGACTTACGCCTGAGTGGTCCCGGTTCCTGATCCTTCCTCGCTATGCCTGCCAAGATGTTCTCCGCTCAAGATTGCTACTTGCGTTTTTCGTGGTCTGCTTTGCGTTCCCCGTGGGTGCGGCTGTGCTCATATACCTGCGCCACAATCTGAGCGCTCTGGGTCTACTCAACCTCTCCGTGGCAGACCTCATCTCCATCGACAATAAATTTTTTGTCAGGTTTTTGTCTTTCCAGGGGACGATGGCATTTCTTCTGAGTGCCTTTGTGGGACCTGGACTGGTTTCTGCAGACCTTGCCAACAACGCCCTGCCCCTTTATTTCTGCCGACCTTTCTCCCGGACCGAATATGTGGTCGGGAAGATGTGTGTACTCGTCATTCTCTTGTCTGTGATTACGTGGATTCCAGGACTCCTACTTTTCCTTCTCCAATCAAATCTCGAGGGTACAACCTGGCTCTATGAGAATCTATGGATTGCAGCCGCGGTCTTTCTTGGCTTCTGGATTTGGATTCTTATTCTCTCACTGCTGACACTGGCCTTGTCTGCCTGGGTCAAGTGGAGACCGATAGCTGGTGCGCTGCTCTTTGGGGTCTTCTTCGTGGCCGCCGGATTTGGAAAAGCGATCAATAACATCTTTTACACGCGCTGGGGAAACTTGATCAATATGCGTGAGCTGATCGACACGGTCTGGTCACACCTTTTCGGGTTACCTGGCCGTACGGCAGTGCCGCTTTGGAGTGCTTGGGTGGCGCTGCTGGCAATCTGCATCCTCTGTCTGGGGCTCTTGTATCGCAAGGTCCGTGCGTATGAGGTAGTTCGGTGATGCATCAAGGCGACGGTCAAAGAATCATCTTTGACAATGTCTCAAAGTTTTATGGAGAGGTCCTTGGAATCAACAGGGTCAATCTCTCGATCCCGCCTGGGATCACCAGCCTGGTAGGTCCCAATGCCTCCGGGAAGACCACTATCCTGAACCTGATGACTGGTCTCATCCGCCCCACTCGTGGACAAATCCGAGTTCTGGGAATTCCACCGGATCGCCCAGAGGAACTTTTCCACAAAGTGGGCTACTGTACCCAATACGACTCTTTTCCGAAAGGTCTCACAGGATACCAGTTTCTCTACTCATTTCTTCGAGTTCATGGACATGACGGCGTCCAGGCCGAACAGCTCACCTGCACCGCACTGGAGCGTGTCAAGATGTTGGATGCTGCGGGCAGACGGGTCGCGGGATACAGCAAAGGGATGCGTCAACGGATCAAACTGGCTCAAGCAATTTGCCACCTACCCTCGGTCCTCATCCTGGACGAGCCGCTCAATGGGCTTGATCCTATGGCCCGATCTGAGATGATTACTCTCTTTCA
>JALLON010000038.1 GCA_027717925.1 Acidobacteria bacterium AH-259-G07
AGGGCGATTTTGTATCCAATGATGCGGACTCGGACCTCGGGGGTGTCGAAGCCGGAACAGAGAGCATCTCTCCGCTAGGCTTATTCCTGCTACTGGCGTCGATCTTTGTCGCTGCGGCATGCGGGATCGTGTACGAGCTTCTGGTGGGAAGTATTTCATCGTATTTTCTTGGCAACAGTGTTGAGCAGTATTCCCTGACGATTGGATTTTTTCTTTTCGCCATGGGCTTAGGCTCATGGGTCTCGCGTGCCATCCGCAGCAAACTCCTCAAGCGGCTGGTGGCGCTGGAAATTTGGCTTGGGTTGTGCGGCGGGCTAACCGTTCCCATCTTGTACCTCGCCTATGCTTACACAGATGTTTACCAGTACCTCATGCTCGTTCTCATCCTGTTTATCGGAACGCTGATCGGACTCGAAATCCCTTTGCTGACCCGGATCCTACAGAGGTATGGGTCATTAAGGACCATCCTGTCGAATGTGCTTTCACTGGATTATGTGGGTGCCCTAGTCGCGGCTGTGGTCTTCCCTTTCTTTTGCTTCCCAGTTCTCGGATCTCTTTACACCTCACTCCTTGCGGGTCTTTTGAACGTCCTGGTCGGCGGGGCGATTCTTTTGGCCGCGTGGGCTCAGTTATCCTTCAAGGACCGGCAGTCACTTTTATTCCAGACGATCCTGGTCTCTGGTATTTTAGTCATGTTTGTGGTTCAAGCGGATCCCTTAATCGAGCGGTGGGAAGACGCCCTTTACGAAGGCCAAGTGGTGTTCAGTGAGCAATCCAAATATCAGAAGATCGTGGTGACTCGTTGGAAAAACGAAATCCGCCTCTTTCTTAATGAACATTTGCAATTTTCTTCCGTGGATGAATACCGCTATCATGAAGCGCTGGTTCATCCGGCCATGGCCTTGTCCGCAAACCACAAACGCGTCCTCGTTGTTGGAGGTGGTGACGGGCTCGCCACCCGTGAAATTCTCAAATATTCTGACCTGGAACGGATTGACGTGGTGGACCTCGATCCGGTGATGACCACGTTAGCCAAGCGCAATCTCTATTTCACGGACTTGAACAAGAATTCATTGAGCTATCCTCAGGTTCACGTGACCAACGAGGATGCCTTTAGCTTCTTGCAAAGAGAGCACGAACCCTATTCGGTGGTTATTATTGATCTGCCGGATCCCCGGGAAGAAGCACTTTCCAAGCTATACTCGGTCGAAGCGTATAAGATGGTTCGCCGGCACCTCGCACCGGGAGGAGTCCTTGTCACGCAGGCCACCAGTCCGTATTATTCACGCCAAGCCTACTGGTGTATCGGAAAATCGATGGATGAAGCCGGCTTCCAAGTGCTCTCTTACCACGCTTATGTGCCTTCCTTCGGCGAATGGGGCTTCCATCTCGGGTCCCAGAAGCCGCTCGACGTTCAAAATATTGAGTTTACCGTGCCACTCCACTTCTTGAGTAAGGAGTTGTTTTTTTCCATGTTCCATTTTGATCCGGATATGGCTCGGGGTGAGGTCGACCCCAATAGCTTAGGAAGGCCTCGTCTTGTAAGATATTATCGCGAAGATTACCGCCGATGGTAATTAGGGGTGTTCTTTAATCGGAAGGAGATGGAAGGATGGCATTTAAAAAATGGTTTGTTAGGGATAAAGAAGAAGACGCACCTGACCCATTGAAAGACTATAACTTGAACACCATGAGGATCGGTTACCTCGTGGATTACGATATGGAGACGTGGGAGGTCATCGGATGCAATAGTTACGATTATGATGGCTTCGTGACTGAGGAATGGGTTCTGAAGTGCAGTAACAAGGTAGCCTACCTTGAGCGGGCAGATAGTGACGGGGAAGTCACTTGGACACTGACGCAGAATATTTCCCCCAGGCAAATTTCCGAAGACGCCATTGATCATACTCTAGAATATGAAAATCCTCCCGAGTCGTTGACATACAACGGGCGGGGATATACTCTGACGGAAAGTGGAGGGGGCGTATTCCGTGAAAATGACGAAGGCCCGGGCGAAGAATTCATCAGCTGGAGCTATTGCGACGATTCCGGAAAGCATGTGCTTTTCATTATTCAATGGGGAGAGCGGGATTTTAAGTCCGTTGCCGGGGAATACGTCGAGGAGTATCAGTTTACAAACATCCTTCCGAGAGGGAGCTTCTAAAAACTGGCCGCCAGAATCCATCTGGCAGGAGTTTTTGAAATAGCCAAAAGAGAATTTTAGATATGCGGTGTCCCGAGTGTGGGACGTACAATCCCATTTCAGCCAAGAGCTGCACGACATGCGGCCACAGCTTTGAATCCCGCGGGGCGAAACAAGTCCCGGGAAGCTGGTCGCAGAACAACCCAGGCTGGACTACCTTGGGCGCGTTTCTGCTGGCGGTGGTCTTTCTGATGTGGTTGGCGGGTTGCTTTGTTTCCAGTCGTGATCCTGTTCCTACGTTAGCCGGGGAGCTTTCACGGTTCCCCGAATATTCGATTGTTGTGGATGATGTCGACGACGGGCTTTTCCGAAACTATCTGAGGCTCAAGAGCACCTTCAGGGTCTCCGAGCCGGTTGGGGAGAAACCCTCTGAGGGAAAACCAGCGCAATTCGAGCAACGGGTGGATACTTATACGGTCATCGATAGGATTGTGGGACGCTATGAAAAGTATGTCGGGATGGTGGTGGCATCAAAGACTCCCGATGGAAAGCTGAGCGGCTATGCCCAGGCCTATCCTCCCTTTTACCAGCATGTCGGTCACCCGCAGTACGGTCACTGGAGTTCGGGCGGTTTCTGGGTTTGGTACGGGCAGTATGCCTTCATGAGGAACATGCTGGGCGGGCACCGGGTCAGGCGGGATGATCACGACGCTTACGTTCGTTCCCGGAACCGCGGGCTGTCTTATTACGGCCCGCGGACCGGAGGGCGGCCCACATTCGGGGCTGATGGTGCCGTTACAGCAAGAACGAGGCCGTCCTTTTATCAGAAATACCAGTCCAAGCAGGCGAGCTTCCGGGCCAGAGCCGCGGGCCGGTCCGGTTTCAGCCGCCGGTTTGGAAAGTGAGCTGCAATCCATAGACGCGCGAGAGGTGAGGTTATGAGGAACCTGTTGGCCTTTGTCGGTTTAGGACTTTTGCTGACCGTTTTGGGATTCAACAATTCGGGGTTAGCCGAGGACGCCCTACAACCCGTGCCGTTAAGTGAATCCACCGGCGTCGCCTCCGCTCAGGCACCTGTCAGCGTGCCAACGCCAGCGGTTTCCCTCACGGATACGCTCTACCTGATTGGCCAGTCCCTCTTTTACATCCTGGAAGCCTTCATTCTTTTCTGGTTTGCCAAACTCGCCTATTCCAAGCTGTACCGGCGTGTTGATTTGAATGCAGAACTCTTTACCCGGGACAACCAGGCGGTTGCGATCTCCACGGTCGGCTACTACTTCGGAATCCTTCTCGCCTTCGGCGGCGCGGTGTCAGGCGAATCGCAGGGTTTGAGGGTCGATGTAGTGACGATTGCCATCTACGGTTTTGCTTCGATCATCCTGATGCTTCTTGCAAGTTTTATGTGCGAAAAAGTCCTCTTGCCCGCATTCAACAACACGAAAGAGATTGTTGAGGATAAGAACCTTGGGGTGGCATTTGTCGAAGCTGGCGTATACATCGCAAATGGCCTGATTATTCTGCGCGTCAGCCAGGGCGATGTGCAGGGGGCTCCCCCATCGGCGTTGCTTACGCTTAGCGCTGTTGGATACAGTATCCTTGTCTTGATCGTTTTCTGGTTACTTGCACAAGTCGTCTTGATTATTGCTGGGCGGCTGTACGACTTGATGACCTCTTACAAAATTCATGAACAGCTGGAAAGGGACAACGCCGCAGTGGGCCTAGCCTTCGGAGGCGCGCTTATCGGTATTGGTAATATCGTCAGCGTGGCGACCAGGGGCGACTTCACCGGTTGGAAGGATAGCCTGTCTCTGTTCGGAGCCGATGCGGCGTTTGGCTTCATCATGCTGTTCCTCGTCCACAAATTGACCGACGCCTTGCTGGCGCCCGGTGTCACGCTCGCCGATGAGCAGATCCAGGAGAATCCGAACATTGGCGCAGGTCTTCTGGAAGCTTTTGGTTACGTCGGCGCTTCGATGTTAATAGTGTGGGCGGCCTGAGTTCCCAGCCCATTCCTCCTTCCAAATTTCTAACGGCTTGGTCGCCAGGCGTCATGATGATCACGGGCAGTCAGGATATTGTCTTTACCTGCATGCAAAAACGCACAGAATCCAGAAGCGGGTGATGAGCGCCTGCGCAGAGGCAGGAACCAATGACATCACAAACCGCTCCAAGCTGCCCTTGCTTCCACCCCAAAATCAGTTAGGTTAGGCTAGAGGTTTTTCGGAGCTCGAGGATGAAATCGCTCGTTTTCTCGATAGGGCTATACTCTCTATGGAGGATGGAGGAGAGGCAAGAGTAAGCCCTCACGAGAAACTTAAGTTTCTCTACTCTATGTTATCGGTGACGGATCGAGTCCAGGAATCCAAGCAGAGGAAGAGGCACTGAACTAACCTACGGCCCAAAGCCTTTCAATAGACAAATCCAGAGCCCAGAACATCCCGAAAGGTTCGTGGAGTATGAGTGGCCATTTGAAAATTCCCCAGTTTTTGGCCATGACTTTTCCCCCACAGCTAGCGCTGAAAACTTAAAGGCCGCTCTCACCGGGGCGCTCGCATCAGTGTCCGTACGTCAACAGCTTCGGCGCCTAGTTTTGCAACTAGGGTATCCACGACAGTGGCCGGATCGATACTGCCACAAGCGAAGATATCGAGCGCCAAATAACCCCGTTCAGGGTAAGTGTGCACGGCCGCGTGAGATTCAGCCAAAATGATCAGAGCTGTCAATCCGCCGCCACCTTTAAGAAAATGGTGCTCGATGCTCTTGAGGCAATGAAACCCCTGCCGGCTCAGGGCCTCTTTCAATGCGTGCATGATTCGAGCTCCGTCGCGCAGCGTTTCGGCTGATATTCGCGTTAAATCGGCAATCACGTGCTGCCCTACCGGTTCAGCTGTCAACTTTCTAGGTTCAGACATAGATTGTCTTCTACCATATTGTGCTCTGTGTTTTCCACCCGACCACTCGTGATGGGGCTCTTCTGCCAGGCTCTTTTGGGGTGGCAGCCCCAAGCGTGCAGAAACCTATATCTGAGCGTCAAGCCATGGCGGTGTTCGAGGAAGCCAGTAAAAATTCTCACACAGATTCACACACTGAGGCGCCAGAGAGAGAAAAGCGGTCGCTCTAACTTGTTGATAAAACTGGTCGGGACGGCGAGATTCGAACTCGCGACCCCCTGAACCCCATTTATACACCTAGTGTTGAAACCATTGAACTTACTGGACTGGCACCCTGCGAGATGCGGCAAGACGCGGAATAAAAACGCACTTTCTGCACCCTATCCGCACCCTGAGTTGCCACTCAGCACAGAGAAAATCTCTTTGCCGGGAATCCTGTTCCGATTAAGGGACTTGCGCAGTTTTGTGGTTGCGCCGAGATCGGGGATTGACCCTGGCAGTGGGTCGCCAGAGCTCGAAAACTACACTTCCCCTCTTTCCATCACAATTCCGGGGTGGCTCTGCTCGGGGAGCGTAGTCGAGCGATTGCCCGCATCGCCCGGGCCAGGAACGGGCGAACCACGGGCAAAAGGGGCCAGACCCTCAGAATAGCTGGGGCCATTCTAACGTGCTGAAGCTGGAGTCACTCTCCCGTGGGCACCAGGCGCTTGAGTTCTTGAAACCAGTTGAGGACGAGGATCAATTCCGGCTGTGCTGAGGTCTCCTCTGCCCAATATTTCAGCATCAGGAACCGCTGGCCGTCGGGGGAAATGTCGTAGTTTCCACCGGGACCAGTCAAGTACCTTTACGTGAACAAGACCTCCCGGCTCCCGGCGATCAGTGGAGCGGTCCACGGCCACTTCTTCCCACGCCAAGATACTCGAAGACCAGTGGACAGCCTCCAAATTGACCTGAAGGACTGTCTAGATCTTAGATCGTCAGGCAGCAAGGCAATGAATACGACCTCGAAGCTATCTGTTTTGCTGAGCTTCCAGCTCCCTAAGCACACGCAAGTCCTCTTGGACTTCTGCTGCCAGACGATCTCCTATGCATGGGGTCCTACCAAAATAACCCAGAATGCGCAGAACCCACGGTTGCGTGAGGTTTACCTGCTCGACAGTGTTGGGTCCAAAGAGAGAGAGATTCATATTATCCGAACTGCGAACCGCTTCTTGAATGCCTGGCACCCTTCCTAACAAGCGAAATGAACTGCCAAGATGACACGATACACACGCGACAGCGCCCACTGCCGTGTGTCTAGGTGTGTGGATAGTGCGATAGGCCACGCGAATTTGTTCCGCTAGATCCTGGCTGCCTCGCACATCTCGCCTAGATACAACTGTCGCATTGTCATCTCTAACAGCTCCGAACCGAACTAGAGCGCTCTTGATCAAAAACTGTTGAGCAGCCTGAGGGCTCAACTGGCCAATACTTTCCCTAAGCTCTGTGTCAATAGCCGTTTTCAAGCCAGCTGCATTGGCGAAGATCTCCTGTTTGCCCGGGCTAACTCTTTGTACTCGGCCGTTATCCTCCATACCAAAAACGAGATCAGCCTGAGCAAAGGAGGCTTTGCTGACCAAAGCGCCTGGTCCACCTCGCACATCGAAAACAGCTAAAACCCATACAGCCGAAAAGATGATACTCCCTCCAGATACATTGAAGTTCATCGTAATATGTTTGGGATCTCCAACCCGATTGATGTTTCCGCTCCCCAAGAAATCCCGGTAATTGCGCAGGGCCTGCGAGGATTGACCGCCACCATAGGGGATACGCAGCGCCCCGCTCGTGGAGGCATCCCGCAGTCGGCTGATCAGGTTGATAAAATCTCGCCTCAGCCTTTCTAGACCTGAGCGCACACCAGGACTGTACGCAGCCCTGATCGCTTGCCGCACGTCATGGCGGCTAGGACGTTGGGTCCCATCAGGTCCGAATATCTGGTTAAACGCACTCGCCTCCGCCCGGTCGATGTCTTCGAGCGCCGCATCGCTCAACACACCATGACCTATGTAGTTGTAGATGATATGCAGAGACTTATCATCACTGGTTAGCTCGTTATCTCGAACCAGACCAAAGCGTTGGGCCGCTAAACGAATCACAGGCCGGCAGACCACAAGCCTTGACGGAATTCCATCGATTTGCTCTTCATACAGCCATTCAGTCGGCACAGGCCACGCTGGCGCCAAGCATGGTACCAAGCGCAAACCCGTAATGAACCATTCGTCAAGGTTAATCCGTCCCAGAGGAGGCATGGAGCTACTAAAGGGGTTGAGAGAGGGTTCGAAAAAATCATCCGGTTGATCGCCCGGATATGTGACCATCACTTGAATCAGATTGCGATAGGATCTCTCATTCATGACCCACGCAAGCGGGACAAGATCCTCACGCAAATCGACGACTGTTCTTCCTTCCCAGCCCCGGATGGGGAAGAGGACAGCCAGATCTTCTGGTTGGAAGTTTCGACCTGTTGGCCTGCACCCCTCTGTTTGAGCGCTCGCATAAAACGATTCAGAGTAAGCAATCCGGGCCGTGTCAGATTGCCACGACTCGCAACCTGGGCTGCCGCAAATGCCAACCGTTACAAGCATGCCCAGGATTCTCTGGGCGCGCCTGACTTTGAGGTCCACTAACAACCTCTAACTACCGCAAGTGATGCGTCCATCGGAGCGATCACAGCTGAGCTGTACCATTTCCCCGGTTGATGGCACACCATCGCGGCTAACATAAAAAAGCATATAGACCCCCGGCGGCGCGAGATTTCCGTTTCTTGGAGCTATAACCCTAAGACTATTCCCCTGAGATCCGTCGATGTCGAGCCTGACGAGTCTCTGTCCCATGTCGGCGCCATGGGTCACACTGCCAAGTTTGACCATGGTAACCTTACCCTGTTCTGGCTTTGACTCAACATTACCCAGCTCAATATCAAACACTTGACCGTACCTAATCTCGCGAATATTGCCGTCTGTGCCATCCGGAATATTAGTGATCATCGGTTGGGGCTTACCCGTGTGGAGGTAAGGTGGCTCAAAGATCTCCACATAGTGAATCTCAGCTGGCAGTCCGCGCCCGGCTCCCTCCGGTTCCCGCCCCTCGAAGAAGAAATCGGTATTTTGGTCAAAGGCGACGAAATCGGTGTTAGAAATGCCTTCAAAACGGGGTCGTTCACGGCTTCCCCCCAGCCGGCCCTGTTGTCTTAGGAAGCTCGCCGTTTCGATGACATCACCGCGATGGTTATTACCGCCGGCGAGGAGTACGCGTCCGTCTCTAAGCAGCAAAGCGGTGGTGTGATAAAGGCGGGGTAACTCGTGCGGGTTCATAAATTCTAGCTTAAAGCCACTTGTTTCATTCCTATCCGGAGTCAAGAGAGCCGGCTGAAAAACCGGCGCCCGGAAACCATAATTGCCGCCGCCGACAACCAATATCTGCTGCGTGGGTAGGACGACGGGGGAGTCCCGGGAGCTGGCTCAAAAGAAGCGCCGCTCTGTGATGATAACCCCGGACGGAGTGCCGTTCCTGTGTGGTGTTCCTTATGAAAGACCATCACACCCAGCGCGTTTATCGTCTGTATGACTTCAGCAAATCCCAACTCATCACGCCAGATCACCGTTACTGCGTGGCGGGAAAAGTCAACAGCGCCGATAAACTCTACCTGGTGATTGAATCGGTCCGCAGGGACACCAAACACGATCCGCTCCCGATCGTACCTTCTCCTCCAGACCGCGCAGGAAGGGATCTATGAGGTTGGATTGAAATAACTATTGCTGACTCGGCTTCGATTCACAGACTCACGCGGACTTGGCTCCATCAACCCAGTTCATCTCCTCGTGGTGTCTCGACGCAATCCCCCGGTCCACTTCTAAACCGAGCTTTTTGGACCACTTTTAAACCGGTGCTAACAAAAAATCGGAGAGAAGGTGGAATTTCCCATGCCGCCTTCGCCGAGCTTCTCTTAGGATCTTAAAGGTGTATTGAGACCGTTAAGGAGCGATGGGGGGACTCAGGGCGTCGATCGATAAGGGGTGCCCTGGCCAAGGAAGGGTAGAGTACATTCTTCTAATTCAAGCCTAGCCCTACCACCAGACCAACAACCAATCCAAGACTGACAAACATAGAACCGACTACGATACCCACCGCCACGTTACCATTGGACAATTGCTTGGACGTATCAAATGGCGTGATCCAATCCAATAATTTATAGCCTATCAACATAAGGGCAATGCTGAACAATGCCCCCACTAATGCGTATAAGAAATTGGCAATAACAATCTCCAGTTCCATATAGACCTCAATTCAGTACCTCTTTTATTTTTTTGATTTTGCCCACATAATTGATCGTTTCCTTGCTACGTCTTCCGGTGACCGATGGCAGAATTGATTTCATGGTACGCCAACGATTGGGATCTAGGCCTTTTCTTTTAGCACGACGTTGTGCTTGAAAAATATTCCCTTTGCCAGCGTTGTAAGCGCCAAACATAAAGTCCAAACGGTCCTGAAATGGCCGCTTTTCCTTAAATAGAAGCCAGATGGAACGATTGTAATCAATGCCTGCGGCAATACTCCACTTAGGTTCTTTGCCACTGCCTTTGATATGGCGATTCCGCTTCACTATCCCTTCATAGGTGTCAGGCATGATCTGCATCAGCCCCACTGCACCCGCTTGCGATCGAGCATCTTTCCTTAAAGCCGATTCCGCCACCGCCTGAGCCTTGAAATGCCGCCAGTCGAAGGCTGGCCCAAAACTGCGTTTGGAATACTTGGAAAAATACTTGTCATACTGCGCAACTTGATTGTAACGGGAGAAATCCTCCCCTTGCAGGGGTAGGCTACACAGGATGAAAAACACTGCCGCAAACCTAACTAGGGTCACCGCTTCAACCTCGAATAGTCGACTAAATCATTTCCAGCACAGCATACTAACTAAAATGGCTGATGGTTTTGCCAATCACGCTTGTCTTCTCCTGTGGCCTGAGTTTCTCTGAATGCTACCATTTTTGGATGGAGTTGGATAGCTGCGGGCACATCAATTCGTGTTGAAGGGGTGAAAGGCAATGAAAATTGCCCAGCTTGGGATACCGCTAAGAACCGACTGCCTCTTACTGCACTGCAATCCTTAGCAGAGTGCCATTTGCTTGCCGCTCCCACACATAGTAGGGAGGCTGCTGCTGAGGCGAGACAATAAAAGTGATCTTCATCTTGCCCAAACACGGACAAAACACCAAGGCTAAGCAGAAAACGCTTAAAGACATGCGCATTCTTATTCGATCTAGGCTTACCCACACTTTGCTCTTTACTGGTACCCAGGTCATCTTTGAAAGCTGGGGATGAACCGCTTCCCTAAAAGACCCAGACCGCCCCGGCAGATCACGGTCAGATAATGGATTCCTTCTCATTTCTCGCGTCCAGGGCCTCTCAGGAAAATGCGAGTTTCTATGCAGAAAATTCTCGCGCTGAAAAGCTCATGCTCATTTATTCAATCACTCGTTAATCACGTTCAGATGGATTTGGTATTGTGATCTTATGTAAACGGGACCTAGGGTAGTGCACCCCGAAAAGCAGAAAACCCTGTGCCGTGCCTGTCTGGTCCCGCTCACTCACACAGGGGGTCGCTCAAGTAGGGAGGCGACACAATGAGTTTAAACGATCCGACCGTAGAGGAACTTGTAGAGAAGAAACAGGAAATTGAATCAAAAATAAATTTCTTGGAACAGAAGTTCCGAATGGTGTTGTTGGACAGTAAATCGAAACAACCGTTCCAGATCTCACTCAAAGAATACGCCGAACAAGCAATAGCCCAAGGTAAATTGCGAGGATTAAGATCTTCAGTTCCTCTCAATAGTCGAGAAAGGGAAGCATTGGGCCAAGCTTTTGCCAACGTTGATACGTCATTTGCAAAGGATTATTTGAAACCCTACTTGGTCCTCGAAATGCGGAACCGGAAGATTGCGAGGAAACTGGACGATCTTCAGCTAGTGCAAAAGATCGCGAAACCGGGTCTGGAAGATACCAATAGTCATGTATTCCGCAAATTGAGTGATAAATGGTTCGTAGGACGTGAAAAAGGAACGATCTCTACAATCGAAAACCTCGACGGCATGCACTATATAGCCCGTTTACTTAAGCATCCTGGGCGTGAATTCCTCTGCACGGATCTCGTGCATGAATTGCATGAATTAAAACAAGTTGGACAATCACTCTCGACCATGACCAAAGGTGAACAAATTGAAAGTGGGTTAACCGTATCCGATCTTAGCGAGCCTGATGAGATTTTACGTCCACCGGTCATCGCTGATATCAACAAGGAAATAAGGCGAAAAAAAAGTCTTATAGAGCAACTGGAAGAACAGTTAGAATCGAGCCAATTTTCAGATCCATTCGGTTCTATTGACGTGAAAGAAAAACTTGAAGCTGCGAAGAAGGATATAAAGCAACTGAAGGAGTATCTTAAGAAAAATACCAGACCCGGAGGAAAATCTCGGGTATTCCAAACTCCACTTGAAAATGCGAGAACGACAGTACAGAAGAGAATCAGGACTGCTCTGCAAAGAATAGAAAAACAGGATTATGCTCTCTATCAGCACCTCAAGAATTCCATTAAAACCGGCAAATCGTGCTCTTATCAACCGGATAGACCCATCCGCTGGATAACCTAATTACTCCTCTCCGGGTCCCTGCCCTTTTCATCTGAACTCCCTGTGTCTTCCACAGGTCACATTGTGCCCACTGGTGGCACCCGCTCCCTCCTAGAAGATAACAGAGTAAACCCGCCTAGGCGGGAGAAGAGGAGAATGATTATGGTTGCTAATCTAAAAGAAAGATTTCTCACCGCAGAACAGGCAGCCGAAATCACCGGCTTACACCCTTCCACCCTGAGGAAGCTTGCCTGGCAACGTCGCATTCGAAGCTTCAAGGTGCTCGGGTGCCTACGCTTCAAGCGAGAAGACTTGGAGCGACTCATCGTCGAACGACCTGCAACTGAGGAGGTGGGGAAATGAAGAGGAGTAGCCTGCTACGGGCCGGTGGAAAGGAGCCTGTTGCTGATTCCGCCTTAACATCAAGCAACGAAAGATACTCAAAACACAAATGCCAAAAAAGGAGGAAAAATTTATGAATTCCCAAAGCAACAGCCCAGGAAAAGGAACTAGAAAAATGAAAATCGGTGATTCTTTCCCAAGCGCATATTTGAAGAGCCAGGATTTGGCTGATGGCGATTTAATTCTGACAATCAACTCAGTTGAAGCTGAAGAGTTTCAGGAAAAGAAGAAGGCCGTCGTGTACTTCGAGGAAAACGAAAAGGGTCTCATTCTCAACCGCACAAATGCGAACGCCATCGCCCAACTTTACGGCGACGTGATTGCGGATTGGCCAGGCGAGCGCATCCAGCTCTTTGCCACTCAGGTTGACTTTCGTGGAAACCAGACTCTTGCCATTCGTGTGCGTTTGAAGAAACCCGACAAACCACCCATTGAAGTTCCCTTTTAAATCTCGATTTGGGAGCTGGGGCCGCCTCGCCCTTTCTTAAAGCGAGGTGGCCCTCATCCCTTGGTTTGAAATATGAGTGTTGAAAGCATCCTGAGCGGCCTGAAGAAGGTCAGACGAACCGGAAAAGGCTGGCTCGCTTGCTGCCCTGTCCATGATGATAGAGAACCGTCACTGTCCATTTCTCAAGGGGCCGACGGTACGACCCTTGTGCATTGCCATGCTGGCTGTTCCCAAGAAGCAGTTATCAACGAACTAAAGGCGATGGGACTCTGGATGTTACAGAACAACGAACATCTCCTGGCCCAACAAACCGGTCAGAAATCCAACAATCGAAGCACCGACAACGATAATAAGAAGAAATGTTTCGCAATCTGGGAGCAGACCCTTAATGCTAACCACGAGGAAGCCGCGCCGCTGCGCAGTTATATAAAAAGTCGCGGTTTGAATACCAATAGCTTACCAATATGTATTCGATTTCATCCCAACCTTTCTTATTACGAAAACGGCACGAAAATAGGGTCGTATCCAGCTTTGGTCGCGAAGGTATCCGGCAAAGATGGGAATGGTATTGGACTTCAACGCATCTACCTGACACGGGATGGTCAAAAAGCGAATGTACCCGAGGTTAAGAAAGCTATTGGGAAATTAAAGGGTGGAGCCATTCGTCTAGACGACCCAAATGATGTGCTACACCTGGCTGAGGGAATCGAAACAGCACTGGCTGTGCGCCAGGCGACAGGAGAACCCACCTGGGCGACTGTCTCGGCGACGGGACTTGAGAAAGTTGAACTCCCTTCAAACGTAAAAACTGTTCATATCTGGGCTGACCTCGACCGCAGCGAAACCGGAGAGAAGTCCGCTCAAAAACTTGCTACACGACTGTACCAAGACGGGATCACCGTTTTTGTCCATTTGCCCGACAGTCCAATCCCTGATGACCATGAAATCATTTGATTGGCTCGATGCCCTCAACCAAAGTGGTCCAGAGTTCCTTCAAGATGCACAGGCGCAAGCGGAGCCGTGGGAACCAGAGAAATCGTCCACACTGGTCGAGCGGCAACCGCCAGTTCCCCTAACCGAGTTTGACCTTCCTCAATTCCCAACCGCAACTTTTCCATGTTGGCTGAGAGATTATGCCGAGGCTGAGGCGGTCGCGACCCAAACACCAAGTTCTTGCGGCAATGCTTGCAATCTCGGCAATTGGTGCGACTATCGCAAAAAAGATTGTAGTCCAGATCAAGGAGGGTTGGCGCGAGCCAAGCAACGTCTACACAGTAACTGCCCTGCCACCGGGAAACCGGAAGAGTGCGGTTTTTGCGGAT
>JALLON010000380.1 GCA_027717925.1 Acidobacteria bacterium AH-259-G07
TTTAGTCCCCTACAAGTTCGCCACAGGCATCACGGAAATTATCGCGGAGGGAGCGGATGTGGACGAGGAGCACTACGATCCCGTCGCGTTCGAGCGCCGGTGGACGAACGAAAAGACCAACCGCCTGATGATGGAGGAATTCGACAAGCTGGCCTGGGAGAATTTCAATGAGCTGGCACCCGGCCAAAAAACAGGACCGGGGAAGGTTGTTGTCTTTGCCATCACGAAACACCACGCTGCACGTTTGGCCCAGTACCTCAACGACTTGCACCCGGAGCTTAAAGGGCGTTACGCCGAGGTGATCACTTCAGACGTCGCAAGTCCGGATGAGCTGATTCGGAAGTTTAAGAAAGAAACCTACCCGATGATCGCAGTGAGCGTCGGGATGCTCGACACCGGTTTCGACTGCCGGGAGGTTCTGCATCTGGTGATGTGTCGGAAGATTGGGAGTCCAATCCTCTACCAGCAGATGCGCGGGCGCGGAACGCGAACGGCTCCGCATATCCGGAAGAACGGATTCGTCATCTACGATTTCTTCCGCAATCATCAACGTTTCAACGACAGCGGTGCGGACATCTCCACGGGTGGTTACGGAGGACATGCTAGGGGAGACCCGACGACCGTCACTCCGCCACCGGGTCCAAAAGAACTGATCGAGCTGGGCCTGGCAGATGAATGGCTCGAGGCTGTAACCTACGTCGAGGTCGGTCCCGAAGGCGAGCGGATCGACAAGAAGGAGTATGTCAGTACCTGGAAAGAGGTCATTGAGAAACAGGCCGAAGACGATCCGGTTCTCCAGAAGGTCAAGACCGACCAGCAGCTGAGCGAGGATGAAGAACAAGAGCTTTCGGAGCGGCTGAACAGAGAAAGATATTACTTTAATGAAGACAACCTTCGCCGTGCCTATCAGAACCCCGGCGGCACTCTGATTGATTTCATCAAAGCTGCTCTGGGCAAGGTCAAAATCAAGAGTAAAGAAGAACAGATCGAAGAAACGTTCAGGGCCTGGCTCGTGACCCAGTCGCTGACCGTGGAGCAGGCTCAGTACCTCTCGCTTCTCAAGAACCGCGGCATAATCAAAGGAAGGGTCAAGTTGGAGGATCTGTTCGAGCCACCGCTCTCGATTCTGAATGCCGCAGGCAAGGGAGTCGAACTCTTCGGCCAACAGGGATTGAAAGAGATCGTCGACGACATGAACGAAAGTGTCTTTGCCAAAGTAAGTTGACGGCCGGGCAAAGTTCCAGCCTGTTGACAAGGGCCATATCTTATTGGCACCGGAGCTTCCAGTTCTAAGACGAACCGGCTATAGACGAACATGAACCAAGACATCCGACGAATTCTCGATCGAATTACCGACACCCTCTGGGCCGGAGGAGTCACCAACCCGGTGACCTACATTGAACAGATCTCCTACCTGATCTATCTCAAGCTCCTGGACGAAGAGGAATCCAACCGGGAAATGAAGGCAGGTCTAATCTCGGAACACGTCACGTCCCTTTTCCCGAAGCAGGCCAAGCGCTTCCGTTGGAACGAGTGGCGTTTCAAGAGCGGTACTGACCTGCGCAACTTTGTCCGTGATGAGGTGTTTCCTTATATGGGTTCGCTGGTGAAGGACGAACCGCACGTGGCGGAGTATTTCCGGGATGCGGTTCTGGAAATCGTCGACCCAAATGTTCTGAAACAGGTGATTGACGAACTCGATAAGATCAACTTCCAGAAACTGGGATCTGACGTCAAAGGCGACGTCTTTGAGTACCTTTTGACGCACCTCGGTCAATCGGCTCTCAATGGGCAGTTCCGTACACCTCGGCAAATCCGGGCCTTCATGGTCCAGATGGTCGATCCCGACATCGGCGATACAATCTACGATCCGGCGTGTGGGACGGCCGGTTTTCTCATTGATACTATCGATTACCTGATGGCGCGGTACAGTGAAACACCTCAGGAGATTCCGATCTACGGAGAAGAGTGGCTAGAGAATCGCAATCAAACCATCGAAGAGGCCAAGAAGAAAATTCCCAATCTGCAGACCTATAAGAAGGGATCCGGCGAGAAGATCCCCGACTGGAAACTGCTCGAGGCTTCGATTTTCGGGACCGATGTTTCCCGGCAGATGATGCGGATTTCCATGATGAATCTAGTGCTTCATGGAATTAGCAAGGCTCGGTTGAAGCGTGCGAACGTGCTTTCCGAGATGGGCGGCCTCACCGAAGAGGATCTCAACCGACGGTACAAAGTGGTCCTGTCCAATCCGCCCTTTGCCGGGCAGATTCCCAAGGAATCGATTCGCCACGATCTGCCCACGAATTCCAAGAAGAGCGAATTGCTCTTTCTCGCCTTGATGATGGAGTGCCTGGCGCCGGGGGGCAGGTGTGCCGTTGTCGTTCCGGAAGGCGCTTTGTTTGGCTCGACTGGCGCTCATGAGGACCTCCGGAAGAAGCTGCTCCACGATTTCGAACTTCTGGCGGTCGTCTCGCTGCCTGCCGGAGTCTTCAAGCCCTATGCTGGGG
>JALLON010000381.1 GCA_027717925.1 Acidobacteria bacterium AH-259-G07
AAGAGGAGGACGGGGGGTTGATCACCGAAAACGTCTCCTGGGCGTCCCTGGACGGCGAACGTCCCGCAGCCTTTGTGATACGACCCACCGAAGCGAAGGGACGGCTGCCCGCGATTGTTTGCCTGCATGGAAGCAGCGGAAGTCGGGAATCCATGTGCACCAAGAAGTTTGGCATCGGCCCATGGACTCGTCCCGGGCGCCAGAGGTCCCACACCCGTCTTCTCGGCTGGGCCCGTGAGCTTTCCCGGCACGGCTATTTGACCCTTGCCTTGACGCAAAGGGGTCTGGACACCAGAACCCCCGACACGAACGACCAGGCGAAGGATCTGCTGGTCCGCGGCCGAACCCTCATGGGAGCCATCGTTTATGAGATTCGCCAGGCGCTCACCTACCTTCAGCAGCGGGAAGATGTGGATTCCAGGAAAATTGGAATGACAGGAATGTCTTTCGGCGGCATTACCACCTTCTATACGTGGCTTGTGGATGAGCGGATTGGTGCTGCCGCGCCGATTTGTGGTGGAGTCGGATCAGTGGACGTCTTCTTGAGACGCGGATCACGGCGTTACCATGGGTTTTACTGGTGGATCCCGGACATGTTGACCCGGGGGGATCAGGGCGATTTTGCGGCAGCCATGGCTCCCAGACCTCTCATGTTGTGGGCGCCTCTGGATGACATCGGCATGCCCAGGGAAGGAGTGGATCGTTTTCTGGAGGTTGTCCACCCGGCTTATGCAAAGGCGGGGGCTCCGGAAGCCTTAGTGGTTCATCGGCCCCCGGGGGAGCACAGTTTCACACTGGAGGCGTTTCAAGCCATGAAATCCTTCTTCGACAGGCACCTGGAGCCACGGTAGGGGCGAGCCGGTGGCTCGCCCGAACAGTGCTCGCTGCAGGTTCGGCTCGGGCGAGCCACCGGCTCGCCCCTACAATCAGTAGATGAAGCTTGCACCTTCGACTGGGCGAGCCATGATCAGATACTCCGTAAGTTGACTTGGTATGCTCCGGGACCGGTAAAAATCCTTCTCCAGGGACTCGACCAGAAAGGGTGTCCGTGAGGCTTCACACAGGGCTACAGCACAGCCACCGAAGCCGGCACCCGTCATTCGAGCGCCGGCCGCCCCGGCGGCGAGACAAGTTTCCACCAGCTCATCTAGTTCAGGACAACTGACCTCAAAATCTTTTCGCAGACTGGTGTGTGATTCGTTCATCAGCCGGCCAAACTTCTCCAGGTCACCGTCCAGCATCGCGCCTCGAGCTTCCTCTACGCGCGGCCCTTCGCTGACCAGGTGGCGAAAACGCCTCCGGTAAGGTTCCTCCAAGACTTCGTCCGCTAGAGACAACAAAGTCTCGACAGGTACACGAGCGATCAGTTCGGAATAGGTTTGTGAATCTGGCTGGAACTGGGAATGAGACCGGAATCGTGTCAAAGCCTCGCGGCACTCCACCGGGCGCGCATTGTACTTTTCTTGAGCTTCGCCGGATTTGTCTGCGACTACCAGACTGTGAGCAATGACAAACTGCCAGTGTTCCGGTACCGGGGTCGGCGACAATCTGAGTGGGGAGAAATCGATTTTCAGGGCCTTGTTTCGCTGCCCACCCAAACAAACGGCCTGATCCATTCCACCCCCTTGTGTTCCCACATAGCGCTCCCCCTTTGCCAGCAGATCCATCAACTCGAGGGGCTCAATGGATATCTCATTTATCCTGGTCAAGATCAGGGAACAAGCAACAACCAAAGCGGAAGAAGAGCTCAAGCCCGCGGCCATGGGAATGTTGCCTGAAACAACCGCGTCGAAACCGCTCAGGTGGCCGAAGCGATCCATCAAAGCTTGCGCGGCCGCCTTCGCATAGTTACCCCAGTCCCCCTTCGGATAAGGCGAAACCACGGACTCCAAACTAAACTCTCTCGCACCAAAATGTTCGCTCACATTGCGAAGTCTCACCCGGGGGCCCTTGCGAGCCCGAAATAGGATGGCAATATCTCTCTGAATGGCGATGGGGAAAACGGGCAAGCCGTTATAGTCGGTGTGTTCACCGATCAGGTTGACTCGTCCAGGGGCCCTCACAAGATGAGTCTCCTTGAGAGACCCAAATTCCTGCTGCAAAACTCCCTTGAGTTTCCGGTGCCGAACCTTTGCTATCATTTTGCGGCAGCGTTTATAACATGGTCCGCTCTGCGCGCTTCAATCTATCCCGGATCTTTTTGTAAATTCTCCTGTGCTTTAATTGGTGCTGCCTTTGCTTCAGGTTTTCGGCTAACAAGAGTTCCTTAATCCGCTGCAGGGGCAGCTCAAGCTCCACCAGAAGACGGCTGGTTTGGGTGGGATCGTAGGGGATCCTAATGGAGGGCATGCCGAGTTCAGCAAAAATCTTCAAATAACGTGCAGTACTCATGTCCGGACAGGTGATCCTTTTCCGAGCCATCTTCAATTCAAAACCGAGAAAAGTGTACAGAATAAGCGGTTCACATTTGCGTCCCAGCAGCGACACGACTCGGGTGCGGCGGGACAA
>JALLON010000382.1 GCA_027717925.1 Acidobacteria bacterium AH-259-G07
TTTCACGTTGAGAGCGTTTTCCTCGATGAAATGTCGGCGGGGTTCGACTTGATCGCCCATTAGAATGGTGAAAATCTCATCGGTTTCAATTGCATCCTGAATCTTCACCTGAAGAAGAACCCGCGTGTCGGGGTTCATAGTGGTTTCCCAAAGCTGCTCGGGATTCATTTCACCCAACCCTTTGTAACGCTGGATGCTGAGATTCTTCTTCCCGGCACCAACCACATAGTCGACCAACTCTCCGTCACTGTTGATTACCGTTTCTTCATCCTTCTCCCGGATTACCAACGGAGTCCCTCGGAACTCTTCTATCTTCTTAAACAGGCTAAAAAGTTGTCTGAGTTCTGCCGAGAATAACAGATCGTAGTGGATGACGAGCGGGGAGGTAAGACCAAACCTGACCTTTAACTGGTACAGGCTGTGCTCTTCATCGTGGATCACCTCGGCTGCATAATCGGCCTGCTCCAAAACACCAGCCAGGGCTTCCAGATTCCTACGCTCCGCTAAATAGCTGCGGAAAAAAGTATCATTGCTCTGAAAATCACTCCGAGCCGAGATTTGTTCAAGGAGGTGGTCCACCAGATTGCCATTCCCCAACTTCCTGTGGAGCTTCTCGTAGATTGCTCTGAAATCCGTCAGGGCGTGCATCTTGTCGATGAGATCCGCTCCTTTGTACTCTTTACCGCTCCTGGAGAGACTGACCACTAAATCTTCGGTTGCCTTGTTCATCAGATACTCTGTGAGTCCCGACTCATTGTGGAGATACCTTTCTTGTGAACCCTTCTTGATGCGATAAAGCGGGGGTTGGGCAATAAACACATGCCCAGCCTGAACAAGCTGTGTCATTTGCCGATAGAAAAAAGTAAGGAGCAGAGTTCGGATGTGACTTCCGTCCACATCGGCATCGGTCATGATAATGATTTTGTGGTAACGAAGTCTGGAAATATCGAAGTCCTCCACACCGATACCGGCCCCGATTGCCGAGATCATGGTGGCGATCTCGTCGTTGGCCAGCATTTTGTCAAAGCGAGCTTTTTCGACATTGAGGATCTTGCCCTTGACGGGAAGAATCGCTTGAAACTTCCGGTCTCTTCCCTGTTTGGCTGACCCGCCTGCTGAGTCTCCCTCAACAATGAAAATCTCCGAGAAACGGGGGTCCTTTTCTTGGCAATCTGCCAGCTTTCCTGGTAGGGAAAGGTTTTCCAAAACGCTTTTGCGACGAGTGAGATCCCGTGCCTTGCGAGCAGCCTCACGCGCTCGCGCGGCTTCAACTGCTTTTTCCACAATTCGCCTGGCCACCGAGGGATTCTGCTCCAGAAAAATACCAAGCTTCTCATTACAAATCGCTTCGACAAGACCCTTGACTTCACTGTTCCCTAGCTTGGCTTTGGTTTGCCCTTCGAACTGAGGATTAGACAGCTTAATACTGATCACGGCGGTGAGACCCTCTCGCACATCATCGCCACTCAGGTTCCGCTTGAGATCCCGAGCAAGGTTTGCACCGCCCGCATAGGCGTTTAGAGTTCGGGTTAAGGCAGTTTTGAATCCCGCCAAATGGGTACCCCCTTCGCTGGTATTGATGGTGTTGGCGAAAGAGAAGAGGGTCTCGTTGTACCCATCGTTGTACTGGATAGCCGCCTCAACCTGGACGGTCTCTCGCTCATCTGCGATGTAGATTGGCTTGCGGTGTAAAACGTTTTTGTTCTTGTTTAGATGCTGAACAAAGTTGACAATTCCGCCTCTGTATTGGAACTCCAACTTCTTATCGGAGCGCAGGTCCTCGATAACAATCATCAGTCCTTGGTTCAGAAAAGCCAACTCTCGCATGCGCTGGGTCAGCGTGTCGAAATTGAATTCCAGTGTTTCAAATACCTGAGGATCCGGCCTGAAGGTGATCTTCGTCCCCCGGCGCTTGGTTTTCCCGGTCTTCTGGAAAAGTGTTACCGGAATACCCCGCTCGTAACTTTGACAGTAGACGTGGCCGGCGCGCCAAATCTCCAGATCCAGCCGCTCCGACAGAGCATTCACCACTGATACCCCGACACCGTGCAAACCACCTGCCACTTTGTAGGTCTCGTTGTCAAACTTCCCACCAGCGTGAAGCATGGTCATCACCACCTCTGCCGCCGGCTTCCCTTTCACGGGGTGCATGTCGATGGGAATGCCTCGTCCGTCGTCAATGATGGTCACGGAATTATCGATGTGAACGGTCACCTCAATGTTGGTGCAGTAGCCCGCCAGTGCTTCATCGACCGAGTTATCAATCACCTCATACACGAGGTGGTGAAGTCCCAAGGGTCCAGTCGAACCAATATACATGGCGGGCCGCTTTCGAACAGCTTCCAGACCCTCTAGCACCTTGATTTTTTCAGCGGTGTAAGCCGTCTCATCGAGATTTAGAACATCTATTTTCTCAGCCATATATACCCTACTTTAAACCCTTTTTATTATACCATATTGCCTCTGGGCGTGCGGGTCGCTTGCAGAATATATAGTGCTTGTTAAGCC
>JALLON010000383.1 GCA_027717925.1 Acidobacteria bacterium AH-259-G07
AGAGACCTACAGGTTTTTCAATGAAAACGAATTCGAGCAGATATTTGAACTGGCTGCTCCCAACAAGGACTTCGAACTGTACGTAAAGAATCGCTTCAAACGAAAAGAATAAGGCCTGCCCCCAACACCGCCCCCGCGCCAAACACTTGGACTTGAAAAAACAAAACCGCAATCAGCGCAGAGACAGCTAAGTCGTATCTACGTGGTTGCATATCAATCCCCTCGAAAAAAACAAACAGAGCCGCCACTTGCCAGGTGCATCGTATACTATATCTGCCACTCCGGTGAGAAGCATAAAGCATTTATCCTCGTTAGTTCTGTCTTTGCTGGTTGTTCTTTGCGGATGTTCAAAAGATTCTGGCAAGACGGACTCCGCTATCTGGGACATTGACAATCTCCAGAGCATCGGGGGAAACAAACCAACGGTGCTCGGTGCTCCCATTGCTATTGACACACCGGAGGGAGGTGCCATCCAGTTTGACGGAGAGGACGATGCACTGATCTTGGACACAAATCCATTGGCCGGATTCAGTCAATTCACCATAGAGATAGTTTTCCGTCCGGATGCTGGAGGAAATCGGGAGCAAAGATTTTTCCACGTGCAGGAGAAAGATGACCATCGAGTTTTAATAGAAATACGGTTGACTGACGACTCATGGTTTCTCGACACGTTCATCAAATCAGGGACCTCAGAAAAAACGCTTTATGCCCAGGAATTTCCACATCCTCTAGGCAATTGGTACCATGCTGCTCTAGTGTATGAAGCACAGCAAATGCGGCACTACGTTAACGGTGTACAGGAAATGGATGCCACTGTTAACTACGTGCCAATGAAAGATGGACAAACATCCATCGGTTGTCGTTTGAACAGGCTATTTTGGTATAAGGGAGCAATCAGGAAAGTGAGGGTCACTCCTCGCGCCTTATCCCCTGAAGAATTTCTGCCGCTGTAAAACCTTCTAAGAAACTCGGGCAGACCACAAAAGAACACAAATGACGACACACAAGGGCCACATCCCAAACTGCCATTTGTTGACCCACTCACCCAAGCTGGGGAGAGTTTGTATGGCCTTCTTGATTTCTCTGTTCTGTTTGCTGGGCTGGGGTCTTTCACAGCGGAAAGAGGTCGAACCCCCGAATCGTCACTGGCTGCTGACGGCCCAGTTGGAACGGGAGTGGCGATCCCAAATTCGCTTTGCTCTCTTCGTCCCCGACCCCTTGCCAAGGCTGGCATCCGAGACCCACGGCCGGTGGGAGCCTGCGCCGGGGGTGCTGGCGGAACGGGTGAGCTACGCATCGCAGTTCGGTATGAGGGTGCCGGCGATTGTTTATCTTCACAAACAGCGCCAGGGGAAAGTTCCGGCTCTGATTGTCGTCAACGGCCACGGGGGTGACAAGTACAGTTGGTATTCCTTCTATACCGGCATTCTTTATGCGCGCGCCGGTGCGGTGGTCCTGACTTACGATCCGGTGGGCGAAGGGGAGCGCAATCGGGAAAGGAAGTCCGGTACACGCGCCCACGATGCGAAAGTGCCGCCCCGCGAGATGGGTCAGCGTCTGGGTGGTTTGATGGTGACCGACGTGATGCAGGCGGTCTCCTATCTGGTGGGGTGTCCCGAAGTCGATGCCCGCCGCATTGGGGCGATGGGATACTCGATGGGGTCCTTTATCCTGGCACTGACCGGTGCACTGGATGAGCGATTGTACCTCTGCGTCCTGGTGGGAGGCGGCAACCTCGACGGTCCGGAGGGGTACTGGGATAACTCAAAGCCGATGTGCCAGGGCATCCCCTATCAATCGATTGGCTTTTTAGGCGATCGCCCTGCAACGATCTATGCTCTGCATGCGTCACGGGGACCCACGCTCGTGTACAACGGTCTAGCCGATACGGTCGTAGCCATCCCCAGGCATGGAGAGCCTTTCTTTCAACAGTTACAGGAGCGAACCATCCGGTTGAGGGAGGATCGTAAAGGCGTTTTTGAGACCGGATTTGTTCTGGATGTCAGTCACCGCCCTTTTTTCGTCACGCGACCGGTCGCCTTGTGGCTCGAGCGCCACCTGGACTTTCCGAAGTGGACGGCACAAACGATCCAGGTAATGCCGGAGACGCATATCAGCGAGTGGGCGAAAGCTCTGGGCGTGGCGATGGATCACCGCTACTCCAGCGAAGAGCGAGAAGGAGGCGTCCGCGCCCTCGGCACCAATGTCCCCGGATTAACCCGTGCTGATCTGAGCGTCTTCGCACCCGAACAATGGGAACAGCAAAAGAGCCTGCTGATTTACGAGAATTGGGTGAACGAGGCGAAGGCTAGAATCGGAAGCGGACGATAGCGCAGACGTATTAAGAGCTATTCCAATGCGGCAATGTCCCGGCGGCCGATGCGAAACATGTCGATGGTCAGAGAACTCACAGGCGTGAAGCCGAGTTGGGGTCCCCTGGGGCCGCCCCACGGTTGGCATGAACTGGAAGACGATCTCCTCGGACTACAGAGTAATAGCTCACCCG
>JALLON010000384.1 GCA_027717925.1 Acidobacteria bacterium AH-259-G07
TAATGTCCATATGCGAACTGCAGGCATTGCCGAACTGAAAGCATCGCTGTCTGAGTACCTGGCCACTGTAAAGTCGGGTGAGGAGGTGGTCGTCACCGAGCGAGGCCATCCCATCGCTCGAATCACGCCCATCGTGTCGCACGACGCACATTCTCGTTCCATTGAACAATTGGTAAGAGCTGGAATCCTGCGACGGCCTCAAAAAAATCTCGGTGAAGACTTCTTTCGTGCCGCCAGGCCAAAGGATCCGGACGCGGCTACATTAAAGGCGCTGCTGAGGGAGCGTGAAGAAAATCGATGAAATTCTGGGACAGCTCTGCCATGGTCCCCCTTTTGGTTGATGAACCAAGGAGCGCGTCGATCAAGGCTCTGGTGAGGAAGGACAATGAGGTGGTGCTTTGGTGGGGTTCGATTGTGGAATGCGCCAGTGCCCTGGCTCGGTCTGCCCGAGAAGGCAAAATCGATCTCTCGGCAGAGCAATCAGCTCGAAAGGCAGTCGATGAGTTACAAGCTCGCGCTTTCGAAATCCAGCCGGTCGAGGATCTTCGCCTTCGAGCTTTGCGACTTCTTCGAATCCATCCCTTGCGAGCGGCCGATGCTTTTCAGCTTTCAGCGGCACTGATTTGGTGTGGCGAACACACTGATGGAGCGGGTTTTGTCTGTCTGGACTCTCGACTGCGCCAGGCCGCCTTGCGCGAAGGGTTTGACGTACTACCGAGCGATTTCAGTTGAGGGTAGGCACTCCTTTCTGGTGACCTGAGCGGAAAAATTCACCTAAAGAAGCACTCGAATGTGGACGGCAAAACACCACGGTGTTTATAATTGTCCATCGAGGCAGCATGTGGTCTTTGAACTGGAGTAATTGAGATGAAATCGAGACGAATTATGCAGCCAATTCGCATCGCCTGCTCAGCCCTTGCCTTCCTTTTAATCTTCCTGCCGGGCTGTACTCGGGATCTCGACGAAGAGTTAGCTGTGGCCGTAAGAGAAGGTGAGAGCGCCACCGTACAGGCTTTGCTGGGCAAGGACGTCGATGTGAATATGCGGACGACCGAGGAGGGCAAGACCCTGCTGATGGCGGCGGCGGAAAATGGCGACTTTGAAACCGTGCAAATCCTTTTGAACGGGGGTGCGGATCTTGATGCCAAGGACGATGATGGCGTGACGGCTTTTATGCATGCGGCAAAGAACGGCCACGCCGGCGTGGTGCAAGTTCTGCTGGGCAGAGGAGCAGACGAAAATGGCCAGGACAATGCCGGCGCCACGGCCTTTATACATGCGGCAGAGAACGGTCACATCAGCCTGGTACAAACCCTGCTGGACAGAGGTGCAGACCCGAATGCCAAGACTCACGATGGCGGAACAGTCGTAATGCATGCTGCACAAAACGGTCACACTGACGTGGTGGAACTCCTGCTGGCTAAAGGCGCCGATGTGAATGTCAGGACTCATGCAGGCAGGACAGCCCTAATGGGCGCCGCACTGGGAGGGCACACCGAAACGGCGCAGGTCCTGCTGGCTCAGGGCGCCAATGTAAATACCAGGACCAGCGATGGAGGGACACCTCTGATTAAGGCCGCCGCGGAAGGCCACGGCGACACCGTGAAAACCCTGCTGACTCATGGGGCGGATATAGAGGCAAAAGACAGGAATGGGAAGACAGCCTTAATGTGGGCAGCACTTGGTGGTCACGCCGAGGCAGTGCAGCACTTGCTTGCCAAAGCCAGCCAGCGCTGGCCTCTGTCTTCGCACTACTGGGTGAATACCAAGGACAACGATAACACCTCAGCCCTGATGCATGCGGCACTGGAAGGGCACGCCGACGTGGTGCAAACCCTGCTGGCTCACAGGGGCATACAGGTGAATGCCAAGGACCGTGACGGCTGGACAGCCTTGATGATGGCCGTCGGGGAAGGGCACCCCGACGTGGTGCAAGCCCTGCTGGCTCACAGGTACGTGCAGGTGAATGCGAAGAACAAAAAAGGCTGGACAGCTTTGATCCACGCCTCATTGAACGGCTACACCGACATCGTGAAAGCCCTGCTCGCCAAGGGCGCGCAGGTGAATGCCAGAAACCGGGAGGGTGTGACCGCCTTGATGCAGGCCGCATCCAAAGGCCACACCGAGATCGTGAAAGCCCTGCTGGAAAAAGGTGCACAGGTCAATGTGAGGACAAGGGACGGCTGGACGGCCTTGACCAGGGCCGTAGGGGGAGGCCACATCCCCACGGTTCAAGCCCTGCTCGATGGGGGCGCGGATGTGAATGTCAGAACTAATGCCGGCTGGACGGCCTTGATGCACGCGGCATCGAAAGGCCAGGCCGAGATCGCACAGGCCCTGCTGGAGAAGGGCGCAGATGCGAACGCAGAGAACAACGATGGCTGGACAGCCCTGAAGATTGCCGTAGCAGAAGGCCACCCTACCGTCGGTCAGTTGCTCACAAAAGCAGAGGCTAAATAACACCAGGCCTCGCCCGCATTTCACACACCGGCTCTACTG
>JALLON010000385.1 GCA_027717925.1 Acidobacteria bacterium AH-259-G07
TTCTTTTAGTGTGAGAAATGCGGGCTAGCTTAGACTAGCTTAGCTAAGCTAGTCTAATATCTGGGCGACAGCCAGCGCATCTGGATGAGAGGCAAGTCTACGTTCGGCGATTCTGTTCGTGGTACACTCGCACCTCGAAGATACGTGCTGTGTCAATGGCGTGCGTGCTGTTGAGGTGGGCGCTTTGAGGACCGAGCAGGGGCTTTTGAGGTTTCGTCACAACGTCACCGCCGCCGTGAGTGGCTTCTAAGGTGATCCGTAGTCGTTGAGTGGTGACGGGTTCAAACGTGTGGCGCTTCCACCGCTGGTGATTGGCCTCTTCTTGGTGGAAGGTCAGCCATCTCCCATCTTGCCAAACAGAGAAACTGTAACACTTGATGATCTCCGGAACAGGCCCGGTCCAAGCTTTGGCACCTTCGTCCATCTGGCGGTCCAGATTGCTATCGAAGGTGAGTTGAATGGTGTCGAAAGTAACCGGCTGGCGGAAATCAAGTTCTAACCAGTGTGGCCAATTCTGGGCGGGATCGGCGATCCAAAGATTCGTACCCTGCTCGGGGCGAGATACACCACTGATGACGTTTTCAGGTTTATAGGGGTAGGACTGGGGTTCGACACGGAAGACATAAGTTCCACGCAGGTGTTGCCAGAGACCATCGTCGCTGTCTGATTCAATCGCATGTTGTGGGGCAGGTGCATCCAACTTCAGGCGGACCCGCCCCTTGTCAGACCGAGCTGCTGCTTGACATCCTATCGATTCCTCTGGACTGTGATACCAAGACACTCCATCCACTGACTCGATCTCGATCCAACACGGATGGGAAGGATCAACACCGCAAAGGAAATCGAAAGAAACCCACCCATCGTGTTTTGGCTTCAGCATAGCCTCTGCGGTTGCTAGGATCTTTGGGAAGGAAAAATCCCATAGGTCGAGGGCAGATCGGAGGTGTGCTCTGACCTTCACTGCCTCCTTCCGGATAGACACTAGCATTGCGTAGACATGATCAATCCGCGGCTGGGAGGTGATAAACTTTTGTGTTCGCCGGCTACAGAGAGGGTGCTTGACTGTGGGGCGGACTACCGGAAGAGGCATGTGACTGGACGCCGTAACCCTAGCCGAGCATGCCAGATCATCGGGATCAGTGTTGCGGACATAGGGGATATAGCAATCCTGCTTGAGTAGGAGCTGTTGCAATTCATGGATACATCCTTCGCCAAGGTGCCGTGGAGTGATTTTCCTCTGCAAGCAAATGTGTGCCGCAGTACCCACTGCCTGGCCGATGAGACCCAAAGTCTTTTGAACCCGGATGCTTCCCATTGCCAAGTGAGTGGCGCTGACTAGCCGGCCATTTAAGAATAGATTCTCTATGTTGCGCGAATACAAAGCACGATAGGGAATGCTGTAGGGCTTTTCCGGCTCAATTTGGTCTGTGGGGACGTCGTGAGAGAAAATACCTTCGGGAGGGTGCACATCCAGAGGCCATCCACCATAGGCTACCGCGTCGCTGAAGTGACGACCGCACAAGACGTCATCTTGGACCATGATGTAGTCACCTTGAAAACGACGTGACTCTCGTTTACCGACAAGGTGACCCACCCAATCCAAAACAAGATTATCAGCGCCATGCTCGCCGTGGTTCTTAATGTGATCCCAAACTCCGAAAAGGATCTTGTGCAACTCATCGCGTATTTCCTCGGTATCGTTAATCGTGTCTCGATCACCTCCAGCGGAGATCCACCAGTAGCCGGATTGAACATAACTATGATCTCGAAACGGCAAATCCTTGTCCGTCCTAAAATGATAAGCCCAATTCGGCCGATGGAACCGTACCGGGTGGCCCACATCTCGAGTACTCAACAACAAGGTACAGGGGAGAACTGTCTCATTGGCTTCCTCGGGGGCAAGACTTTCGCCGAATTCATGGCGGCTCTCCTGTCCTAAACGCCAGCCAGCTCCGGCTTGGTGACCGATTTCACCATCCCCGGAAGATTCAATAAACAGTGATGCGTGAAAGCAGAAACCCTTTTCTGTAGAGGTCTGGAGAGCTGTCACGGAAATAATACGGTTGCCCTCAGTGGTTACTTCGTACGCACGGGAATTCATGTAGCAGTCAAGGTCAGGTTCCCGGTCGCACCATTCTTTCAAAGTAACATCCCACATTGGAAACGGTTCGGCATAGATGGGCGGTAGACCCTCACTGCGGTAAAGGGCTTCAATGGTCAGCTCCTCGATGATGCCCGTTTCGCGGGCGTTGCGGAAATAACCTCGGGTAGCAGCTCCAATCGCCCAGACTCGAATTTCGCTTGAAGCGTTCCCGCCCAGAACCGGTCGATCCTGAATAAGGGCAACTCTGCTGCCCAAACGCGCCGCCGCGATGGCCGCACAAAGACCAGCAACACCACCCCCAATCACCACGATGTCGTAATCTTTCTCTTCAACCTTTCTAGGGTGCAATACTTCACCTTTTTTCAATCTCAAAACTCTCTCAAGTTCAGCTCA
>JALLON010000386.1 GCA_027717925.1 Acidobacteria bacterium AH-259-G07
GGTACTGCCCTACCACGATGATGGCGTCGGGGGAATGCATCTTGACCGGTCATATCGTCCCTCGGGAAGGGACTTCCCGCATGACGGAGAGCCTGGCTGTTCTCAACACAATTCCTGTTGGTTCTCCGACAGCCTTCTGATGGAAGCAAGGTGTATGGTGGAGACAGAGTGTTCTGTCAACTCAAAATCGATGAACCTAATGAAAGGTGTAAAGGAGAAAAAAATGAAAGGAACAAGAAACTACAGCAATTTCGTTCTTCTAATTACGGCCCTCGCCATCATGGTTTTGGCCATGTCCTTCTTCGGGACTGATCTGAAGGCCCAGATGAAGAAACCGAAAATGGTGACCGTGTCCGGCACGATCATCGACCTCACGTGTGCCTCCAAGGGCCACGCGATGATGGACAACTGGTACAACGCCAAGAACGACGACCACATGACTCCTATGGGCAAGAAGGAGTCCTGTGCGGTGATGTGCCTGAAGGGCGGTCAACCGGCAGCCCTCTTTTCCGGTAACAAGATCACGGCAGTCTTCTCCTGCAATCCGCGGGCGACCCTTGCTGACTATGCTGCCAAGAGAGTAGAAGTCCAGGGCTTCTGGGCTGGTGACGGAAAGGATGTGAAGGCATTCGTGCCCATGAAGATCCGCTCGGGTTCGGGTACCTGGCAGGACGTAGACTGCGAGACCATGCACCAGTAAACTCCATCCTGTCCTCTTGTCTTGGGATACGGGCGAGCCGGCGGCCCGCCCCTAGTGCGCCTGTGAGCGCACTCAGATAGAGAGGTGAAAGTCCTCTTCAGACAGATGTTCTCCGGTCTGTATCCGAAAGTAACTGCGTCGCCTAAAGCGGGGTGGGAAGCAACTGGAGGAGAACCGCCAGTCCGTAGGAAACGAACTCGATTCGGCCGCATGAAGTTGGCGAGCCTGCTAGGGAATGGTGAAGCCCGAATGGAGGTTCCTGTTAAAAGGAACTGAAACGCCCGTGAGGCTGAGGGGTAGCATGAGAAAGCCATCACGGGGCTCATGAGGTGGTTGGAGACAGAATGGTGGGAAGTCTGAGTGCGTTAAGCAGGGAGGCCTGTCGGGTGGAGTGAGCCCGGCAGGAGACAGAGGCGTCGTAGTAGTGATGAAGCGGGGTAATGCCCGTGGAGCGAAGGAGGCCAGGAAGGTGGATGTGTAAAGTCATGCTGAAGCAGTCACAACCGTCGTCAGTGAGCAAGAGTTCTAGACAAGGCGGAGAAGCCCGGGCTGAAAAATGGGCGTGGGTGGAAGCGACAGTGTGGACCGAACGCATGCTGAAGGCCCTCGAAGAGGGGGTGAAAGGAGGCAAATGGTTTAGCCTGATGGATAAAGTCTACGCACCGGCCAACCTGGAAGCGGCCTGGAAGAAGGTGGAACGCAACCGTGGAGTGGCCGGAGTGGATCGGCAGAGCGTCGGAAAGTTCTCCCAACGAGTTGAGCAGGAGCTGGAACTATTGCACCGGCAGCTGAAGGCAGGACAATACCAACCCCGGGACGTGCGTCGGGTCTGGATCGATAAACCAGGCGCGAAGAAGCAAAGGCCCCTGGGTATTCCCGCTGTACGTGACCGAGTCGTGCAAACGGCTTTGCGCCAGGTGATTGAGCCGATCTTTGAGGCCAAATTCATGGCGCAGAGCTACGGCTTCCGCCCGGGACGAGGCTGTAAAGATGCCTTGAGACGGGTTTCGGAGCTGCTCGAAGCGGGTTATCACTGGGTGGTGGATGCGGATATTGTCAGCTACTTCGATCGAATCGACCACAAGACTCTCAAGGAGGAACTCAGTCAGGAGATCGCTGACGGAACGGTGCTCCAGCTCATCGACTCCTACCTCAACCAAAAGGTTCTGGAAGGGGTGAAGACTTGGCAACCGGAGCAGGGAACGCCGCAAGGGGCTGTGATCAGTCCCTTGATGGCGAATGTCTACCTGCACCGGGTCGACCAAGTACTGTGGCAAGAGGGCTACCAGATCATCCGTTATGCGGATGACATCGTCGTGCTGTGTGGGAGCCGTCAGGAGGCGGAAGCCGCCTTGAAACGGCTAGGCCAGCTCATCCAGGCCCGAGGTCTGGAGCTGCATTCGGAAAAGACGCGACTGGTGGATGCCAGCCAAGCCGGGGGCTTCGAATTCCTCGGATATCATTTTGAACGAGGGAAGCGCTGGCCCCGTAAGCGCAGCATCCAACAACTGCGTCGCCGGATCCGATCCCACACACGGCGCACCAACGGACACAGTCTGCAGCAGACCATCGACCGACTCAACCCGATACTCGGAGGCTGGTTTGAGTACTTTAAACACGGCCGTCCTTACTGCTTTCGGGATATAGATGGGTGGGTACGAATGCGGCTGCGCAGCATTCTCCGGAAACGGAAAGGTGGACGGGGGCGCGGACGAGGAGCCGACCATCAGCGCTGGCCCATAGCATTCTTTCGGGAGCAGGGGCTGTTCACTTTAAGCGCAGCCTATGA
>JALLON010000387.1 GCA_027717925.1 Acidobacteria bacterium AH-259-G07
CGGGCTCCCGGTGCCCCAACAGGCGCGCCTTCCAAGGCTTTAAGGCCCAGCGCCATCCGTAAAACGGCCGATGTAGTTGCCACTTCAGCCCGGTGATTGTCAGTTCGTCCAATCGCCGGTAGGTAAGAAAATTCTCACTGGGAAGGGCATTGGAAGGAAAACCGTATTTTTGCCGAAAGCAAGCCTCACGCTCCTGCAGCATCTGCTGCCCGCTTTGTGAATGGTGATACAGCGGGGAATCCATAATGACTACCCGGCCACTGCTTCCCAGAACTCGACAGGCCTCTTGCAAGGTTTTCTCGTAGTTGGTTGAGTAGTGAAATGCAGAATTGAAGATGGCAAGATCAAACTGATCGTCCCCAAAAGGGAGATGGTCAAAATCGGCCTGAACCGGTGTGAAGACTTGCTGGTAGTGTACGTGGGCGCCCAAACCATCTTCGGTATTGGTTATAAGATCTACCGCCGCCACTCCATGCCCTTTTTCAGCTAACCGGTTGGAAAGCCAGCAGTTTCCGGCACCCAGGTCAAGGATCCTCAGGAAAGGACCCCTCTGCTCTTCAATATTGGGAACCACCGTTTTCAGTAAAACCCGAAAACTGATGGCCCGAATGCGCCAGGAATCGCGAAATCTTTCCGAGAGGTCTCGGAAGGGCAAGGCCCGATAGAATTCAGCCGTCGAAGATCCGCGTCCCTCCGAGCGGCGCACGATCTCATATTCCCGGGTGAATTGATTGAAGTACGCTTTTCGCTCAGGCGTGAGAAACTGCCATACCCCTTTGATGTGATCAAAGTAAAGTTTTTCAACTGCACAGCGGCGGCGAAACGAGGATATTGTTTCCAAATGGCTGCGGCAGTCCGGGCATATCCACCGAAAACAATTTTCGAGGTTCGATTTCAATCTCACCGGTTTTATGTTAATGAAATAGACAGGCATGCAACAACAAGAGTTAAAACTGTTCGGGGAGCGACAGATTCTTTCGGTGTCCCAGGTTGTCAACAGTGTCAAAGTGAGCCTGGAGAGCAAATTTCACGACATTTGGGTTAAAGGAGAGATTTCCAACTTCAGGACTCCGCCTTCTGGACACATTTATTTCACCTTGAAAGACAGCGATGCTCAGTTGAAGGTGGTTTGTTTTCGAATGCAAAATCGTCTTTTGAAGTTTCGTCCCGAAGACGGAATGGATGTGCTTGCTCGAGGGTCGCTGTCTGTTTATCCTCCGCGCGGCGAGTTCCAGTTGGTAGTAGAGTTCATGGAACCCGTCGGCCCTGGAGCCCTGCAACTTGCCTTTGAGCAATTGAAGTCCCGACTGGAAGCAGAAGGGTTATTCGATCAGGCTCGAAAGAAAAAGCTGCCACTGTTGCCTGCCAAGATCGGAGTAGTGACCTCACCCACCGGAGCCGCCATCCAGGACATCTTAAGGGTGCTCTCCCGGCGCAATGATCGGCTCGATATCCTCATCTTTCCAGCCAAGGTCCAGGGATCCGGGGCTGCTCAGCAAATTGCCCGGGGAATCCATTGTTTGGACTCCCGAGGTGACATCGACGTAATTGTGGTGGCTCGGGGCGGCGGATCTTCGGAAGACCTTTGGGGATTCAACGAAGAGGTGGTAGCTCGCGCTATTTTTGATGCCCGAATACCGGTTATCTCGGCAATAGGACACGAAATCGACTTCACCATTGCTGATTTCGTAGCCGATTTGAGGGCGGCTACCCCATCAGCCGCCGCGGAGATTGTCTCTGGAGTCCGAGAAGATTTGTGGAAAAGAGTAGAAAACCTGGTGCGACGCTCAAGTCAAGCTATTCGACTCTGCCTTAAGGACAAGCGCGGTCAGCTTCAAAGGCTGGCTTCCAGTCGCGCCTTTGTAGACGCTGAAAGCAAGTTGAGATTTTTCCTGCAGCGTCTTGATGAGCTTCACACTCGATTGATCAAGACTGCTCCTTCTCTGTTCAGCTCACCTCGTGAAAGAATCCTCCAACACAAGAAGACCTTACGCCAACAGATTCAATTTTACTTGCAATCGAAAAGGCAATTGATGACAGCCCGCAATGAGCAGCTGCAGGCTTACTCTCCACTGGCGGTTCTGGATCGTGGCTACGCCATCGTGACCACAAAAAACAGGGAGATTGTGCGTGATCCCGCTCAGGTAAAAGGAGGGGAGGATGTTGACGTGCGTGTGGCCCGAGGACAATTCCGAGCACAAAGGGTATAAGATGGTGGAATATAAAGACTTTGAAAATGCCTTAGCCCGCCTGGAAAGCATTGTGGGAGAACTGGAGAAAGGAGAGCTGGCGCTGGAAGAGGCGTTGAAACTTTTTGAGGAGGGGATTAAGATCTCCCGATTTTGCAACGCCAAACTGGACGAGGCCGAGCGAAAAGTCGAGATTTTGTTGAAGAATGAAAAGGGACAACTTACCGAAGAACCGTTCCAGCTTGAGAGAGAGCGAGAGAAAGCTTGAAAACAGAAACCACCACTGTTCCCAAA
>JALLON010000388.1 GCA_027717925.1 Acidobacteria bacterium AH-259-G07
AGGATCCAGCGTTCTTCAACACGTCCTCAATCTCATTGAGAACGTGGTCGGTGTGGGCCCTGACGTCGTCATCGGAATGGGCCGGCGAATTTGCGGTTGATTTGGCCTCAGGATAGGGGTTACTGTGGGTCAAAAATCGCCTGAAAAATAACCAGGCGTGAGGAATTGCGTATGTCAAAAGCTTGCAGGAAAACTTCTAGCAAACAAGGTGGACACGGGATTGGCCGCCGGGAACTGCTGGGTGGCGGAGGGTTGTTAGCGACGAGTACATTGTTTTACGGTGGTTCGCTGCTCGCTGCGCCTGCCGGGCCGCAACGAAAGAAAGGGCCGGATCTGTACCGGTCCCTGGGAGTCCACCCGCTCATTAATTGCAAAGGTACCTATACTATTATCACTGGTTCTCTCACTTTGCCCGAGGTCAAACGGGCCATGGAAGAGGCCTCGCGATACTACGTTCATTTGGACGAATTGATGGATGCGGTCGGTCGTCGACTGGCAGAGTTGACACGGACCGAGTGGGGCATTGTCACGGCAGGTTGCTCTGCGGCTGAGACCCTTGCAACCTGTGCCTGTGTCGCCGGGGCTAACCCAGAAAACATTCAGCGGCTACCCAACCTGGATGGCTTAAAAGACGAGGTCATCATACCCCGCTACTCGCGCAACGTTTACGATCATGCGGTCCGCATGGTGGGGGTAAAGCTGGTTACAGTCGACAACATGCAGGAACTCGAAGCAGCATTCGGTGCGCAAACCGCCATGGTTTACATACTGGCCTGTCCGGATGACGCGGGGCCTTTTGGTTTGGAGCCGATCGCTAAAGTGGCCCGGCGCAAGGGAGTTCCGGTGTTTGTCGACGCTGCCGCGGAAGATCTGACCCCGGAAGTTCATCTGGGGCGGGGTGCTGACCTGGTTGCCTACAGCGGCGGGAAAGCTGTTCGCGGGCCCCAGTGCGCTGGCTTGCTGCTTGGGCGGAAAAATCTCTGCCAGGCCGCCTGGGTTAACAGTGCGCCTCATCACGCCTTTGGACGCTCGCTGAAGGTGGGTAAAGAAGAGATCATGGGCATGCTGGCGGCGGCCGAGATGTGGTACAAGCGTGACCATAAGACAGAATGGAAAAGCTGGGAATCGTGGCTGGGAGAAATCGCGCGCCAGGTTAAGAAAGTCTCTGCAGTCAGCACGGAGGTGCTGCAACCGGGCAGTCTTTCGAATCGGTCCCCTCGACTGGAGATCAAGTGGGATGGAACCAGTCTCGGTATTAGCGGAGAAGAAGTCTATGAGCAGCTTCTGAACGGGGACCCCCGGATTATTCTGGCCAGGGCCACCGGAGGTTACCGGGAAGGAATGGAAAAAAGCTCCGTCCAGATTATGCCCTGGATGATGCAGCCGGGTGAGGAAAAAATTGTTGCATCACGGCTGTACGAAGTCCTGTCAGACCCCCCGAAGATCGATCGACCGGCAGAGCCCAGAGGGCGACCTGCGGATGTGGCCGGACGTTGGGACGCTCAGCTAGAGTTTACTCTGGGCAAGGATGATCACATTTTCTTCTTCGAACAGCGGGGTAAAAAGCTGGTCGGCACCCATCTGGGGAGAACTCTGGTCGGTGGCCTGAAGGGCCGGGTGGAGGGCAATGAGATTGACTTTCAGAGTTCCCAGCCCTACGAGGGGACCCGACTCCCTTTCAGGTTTACCGGCCGGGTGCAAGGTGACTCGATCCACGGAGCGGTCGATTTGGGTGAGTACGGCCAAGCCCGTTGGATGGCGCACCGCTATCAATATCGCTCCTGAAGGCGGCTCTCCACCTGATCCGGGCAAAAGACTGTCACGCCGGAGAACCCCTCCCGAAGAAACACTGCGGCAAGTGATGGGCGCCCGGGATCCAGCCACCTTGGATATGCAGGGTCAGAAAATCCAATCATCTTTGACTCCCCATTGGGCGGGCGTCAAAATTGCTCAAGAACATGGGCGAATCTGTAGAACCCTCTGAAATTCAATCCGAGATCAGAAGAAAGCCAAAGAGGCCTATTGGAGTTTGGATTTTCTCCATCTTTTATTTCTTTACTGCCTCGTTCCAGGAACGGCCAGCCAGACAAGTCAACGTCATTATGACATCACGCCCGATGGCCAGCGGTTCGTGAATCCTGGCTCGGTGGCGTTTTTCATGATGGGTTGTGGAGCCGATGTCAATCGTTACCCCCGCGGCACGGTGAGATTAGCCGAGGAACACGGGCAGCACCTTGCCCAGACCGTCGGCCTGAGAAACGCCTGGCAAGTTTCTACCGGACCCAAAGGACCTTCACCAGGCTTGATACGGCTTGGTATTCCGGATCTCCCGTCACCACAATCGCCTTGTGCTCCAAAGCTGCGGCCACAGCGAAGGCGTCAGCAAAAGAGACTGGATATTTACCCTTGATTCGAGCTGCCTCCATCACGCCCGAATCAGAAACAGAAAGAATTGAGACGGGAAGCATTCGCAGCTTGGACA
>JALLON010000389.1 GCA_027717925.1 Acidobacteria bacterium AH-259-G07
CGAGCCGGTGTGAGAAATGCGGGCTAGTCAAAACCCTCATAGTGAGAGACCAAAAGAGATGCCAGTTCGTCAAGATCGACCAGCGTGATGGGAAGGGAGTTTTTTCGCCTAAAAGGGTATTCACCACTTCCACATATTACCGGGATCGGTCAGTGACCGGATGTAGATAAATTGCCACAAACGTTTTCTACCCGTAATCTAAGTCATGGTGGCCTTAAAGAAACTCATTACCTACCACGCATTTGACCAGGCAAAACAGGCGACAGGGGACTGGATAAGGGATCAGGTGGGAACCGAGCTATTGGTGATTGCTCCAATGAGGGCAGCAGCCGATGATCTGGTTTATGACCTCATCACAATGGGGCGTGAAGGGTTGCTGGGCCTGCATCGCATGACACCAATGCAACTGGCGGGAATCCTCGCTACGGAGGAACTAGCCGAGCACAGCCTCACGCCGCTCAGCTCCCTTGGGGCAGAAGCTGTGGCCTCAAGGTGCCTCTTCCGAAGCCGTGAGGAAAAAGGCCTTTCTTATTTCGAGCCGGTTGCTGGAATGCCTGGCTTTACTCGCGCACTTGCCCGGACTCTTCTGGATCTGCGCCTGGAGAGGGTGAATTCTTCAAGTTTGGCCTCTTCGGGTCCACCCGGCCCCGATCTTTCTACCCTGTTGTTGCTATTCCAGGAAGAACTCAAATCGCAGTCGTTTGCAGACCTGGCCCGCCTGTATAGCTTAGCTGCTGATGTCGCCCGTGAAGGGCAGGGCTATCTACTGGGCTTGCCGGTCGTACTTCTGGACGTGGTTCCCCGATCAAAGTTAGAGCGCGAGTTTTACGGTGCGATGCTCAGCCGGGCTCCACAGGTGCTGGCTGTTGTCGGAGCCCATGACAAGGTGGCCATCGGCAACCTCGAGCGGGTACTGGATGTGACCGGTGAACCCATCGAGGAAAGTGTGACAACGGGGTTGTCGCTCGATCGCCTTCGGCACTACCTCTTGAGCACGAAAGAGATTCCATCAGGGGAGCCTGACGGGAGTTTTGAATTTTTCTCAGCGCCCAGCGAAGGTCGTGAGTGCGTCGAAATCGCGCGCCGCATTCTCCAGGCGGCAGAGCAAGACGTCGTTTTTGATGAGATTGCGGTGCTGCTGCCCAATCCAGGACTTTACCAACCTCAGCTCGAGGACGCATTTCGAAGGGCCGGCATCTCCGGTTACTTCACGCGAGGAGCCGTACGCCCCGATCCAACAGGCCGCGCCTTTCTCACCCTGTTAGCCTGCGTCACGGAAAGTCTCTCCGCTTCCCGTTTTGCCGAGTATCTCTCCTTCGGGCAACTACCGCCACTGGAGGAGTCTGGTGCTCCGCCCACAAAAGAAGCACCCTGGATCACGCCGACGGATGAGCTTCAGATGATCTTCAAGGCCGAAATTCCGGAGACTGGGTCGGTCACGGAAAGCAGCGAGACGGCAAACGAAACCGATTTCGAGCGTGTCACCGCCGGGACTCTGCGAACGCCCCGACACTGGGAAAAGCTTCTGGTCGACGCTGCGGTCATCGGTGGGAAAGACCGCTGGGTGAGAAGGCTCAAAGGGCTAGAAGCGGAACTGGCCCTTAAGTTCCGGAGTTTGGACGAGGAGGATGCTCGAAAAGAGTTTCTGCAAGGCCAACTTTCTCGGCTGAAAAACCTCCGGGACTTCGCACTTCCGGTGATTGAGTTTCTCGACTCTCTGCCGGATGAGGCAAGATGGGGCGAGTGGCTTGACCATCTTCGCCAACTGGCGGCGATGACCCTGCGTTCTGCGGAGTCAGTCTTAGGTGTTTTGGCCGAACTCGAACCCATGGAGAACGTGGGTCCCGTCGGGTTGGCTGAAGTCCAGGAGGTTCTAAGCGAGCGCCTGACTTTCCTGCGCGTGGAGCCACCCGAACGACGCTACGGGCGAGTTTTTGTCGGGACAATTCAGGAAGCGGCTGCCCGCTCGTTTGAAATTGTTTTTCTACCGGGACTGGCCGAAGGAATCTTTCCAAGGAAGGTCTTTGAAGACCCGCTTCTTCTGGACGAGTACCGGGTGGTGCTATCCAGTGAGCTCGCCACCCGCAAAGACAAGGTCGAAGAAGAGCGCCTATTGATCCACATCGCGGTTGGAGCAGCTTCGCATCGACTGGTCGCCTCTTACCCTCGTATGGACTTGGTCCAGGGTCGGGCTCGTGTTCCTTCTCTCTACGCTCTGGAGTTGCTTCGAGCTGCAGAAGGACGATTGCCCGATCTGAAACAGATCGAAAAACGCGCGGCGGAGACCTCCAGCTCTCGATTGGGATGGCCGGCACCGCCCGAGACGAATCAGGCCATAGACGCCGCCGAGTTTGACCTGGCAACTCTGGACCCACTCCTTTTCGGGCGCAATGGCGACATTACCGGGAAGGGTAATTTTCTCCTTGAGGTGAACCCTTCACTGGGTCGGTCTCTTAGGGCTCGTTACAAGCGTTGGCGTATG
>JALLON010000039.1 GCA_027717925.1 Acidobacteria bacterium AH-259-G07
GGCGATGCGGAAATCGTCACGGATGACACGCAGCGCACGATTACTGACGCGGATGTTCCCTTCTAGCGATGTACCTGGGTTACCTACAACAGCACATAAAATTCGCTCCAAATCAGAGTGGATCCGAGCGCAAAGCGCAGTGCCCGCGCCATGAGCAACACGCCCATGGCGACCGCAACCCGTCCTGTTCGGTCAATATAGACAAGGGACTCCTGAAATGTTTCACATGCGCCCTGGAGGGCAATGTTTATCAAATCGCCAAGGAGCTGGGCTGGCCGGCGCCGCCTGGAAGTAAGCAATCAACACTGCATGGTGACTTACCGTCTCAATGGCATGGCAAGAAAATCACTGCCCGCTACCAATACCAAAACGCAGATGGCAGCACTGCCTTCACGGTCTGTCGCGTTGAATACAGCGATGAAGAAGGAATCGAACAGAAAGAGTTCCCAGTATGGTGCAACGGGTCTTGGGGGCTGAAGGACAAAGATGTCAAGAGGGTCCTGTATAGACTACCTAAGCTCATGGAGGCTAATTGGCTGGTGGTCGTCGAGGGTGAGAAGGACGTTCAATCGCTCGAAAGCATCGGGATAACGGCAACCACGGACCTCGGCGGTGCCGGCCAGTGGCGACCCGAGTACCGGCATTTCTTCAACCCCAAACAGAAAGTCGCGATCCTCCCCGACAATGATGATGCCGGCCGGCGCCACGCACTCCAGGTGGCGCAGTCCCTGGCTGGCCAGGTTTCGTCCATCAAAATTGTTGAACTGCCGGGCCTGCCAGAAAAAGGCGACGTGTCCGACTGGTTGGAGACTAAAGAACCGGACTTCGCCAAGGAGTTGGCTCTTCCAGACCAGGAACTTTTTAAGATCATCAAGAAGGCGCCTGAATGGGAACCAGAACCTTCAGGTCCCTACTGTTGGACACTCCATGATCTGGCGCAGATCCCTGAGTTTGAGGTTGCCCCCCTGGAATGGGTCGTTGAATCGTTGATCCCCAAAGGCGGGATTGGCTTTTTGAGCGGAGCCCCTAAGGACGGAAAAACTCTCTTGGCATTGGATCTGATCATCCACATTGCGCACGTGAAGCCCTGGCTCGAGCGGTTTCAGACGGCACCCGTCAGAACACTCTATATCGCTCGCGAGGATCCCCTGCGCCGGATCAAGGAAAGACTGGTGGAGATTAACGAGAGCTATGGCTATACGAAATTTCCGAGTGATGCAGTGACCTTTCTGATTCGGGAGCGGTTCAACTTAATGAACGAGACTCACATCACTTGGTTGACTGAGCAAGTTAAAAAAAATGGCTTTCAGCTCCTGATCCTGGATGTCCTCAACCGGATGATACCCGAACTCGACGAGATTAGCGCAAAGGATATGGGAAGGATGGTGAGCGTGCTTGAGGAACTAAACCGCGAAGTCGGGTTGACAATCCTGAATGTGGATCATACGCGGAAGCCAATTGGACCCCGTTCAAGCCGAGACAAGCAGGAGCCTAACCCATTTGATCTGAAAGGCAGCGTGGCCAAGTACGGCGCCGCGGACTTCATGCTGTGCCTCTCTCGCACTGAGCAAGACGGTCGGCTGCAGCTTTACTCGGAGAATAAGGACACGGACGAAAGGCCACATTTTCTTATTGACGTGTCGCCAAAGGATTCAGTGGAACCTAAGTTCATTTATGCCGGCGATATTGAAAAACTGGCTAGCGATAGAAAAGCAGTAGGAGTGGCAAATCGAGAAAAAGTACTCGTGGCGCTTGAAGCTGTGTGGATGACGCCAAGTGAAATTATCTCACGCACTCATTTGAGCCGTCCAACCGTTGGAGAACACCTAAGAACACTCGAAAAAACAGGTGAAGCACAGCGACAAGGCAAAGGTCGCTACACGCAGTGGCGAAAGTCTATTACTGAGGTTGTTCAAGGCACCTTCAGCGATGGAGACGTAAGTGATGATAAATGAACAACTTCTATTACTGACATGCCGTGCCAGTAATAAGACGAAATGCCTACAAACATATAGGACGTGTACCTTAAACACGCCCCTATATGTAGGTTTTTACAGTTCTATTGCTGAAAGGAAGATTCTATATATATAGACAGCAATAGAACTCAGCAATAGAAACCGAGGTCAGATCGCCAAGCCTACGGAGAGGAATGAGTCGCTTCGTCGGGAACAACTCCGGGTAGAGCATCTGTCTGTTAGACAGGTGCTTTAGTCACGACGTAGGTGTATAATCAAATAGTTATGAGAAATGAAAAGCGTCAGGGTAACGGTGTGGGTAACTGGTAGCCGTGCTTGGCTTGTTTTGGGGTCGTTATGACAGGTCGCAGGATTAACCGCAAGTCGTTGAATAGAAAAGAGAAGAACCGGGGGGGGCCTCCGAAGGGCAACCTCAATGCGTCAAAATCCTGTGTCGCCGCCTTGAGACGGGTGATGAAAGGCCTTCAGTTGCCTGCCAGGCTCCAGCGAATTGTGCAGCTGGCCGATATGGAGGCCAACGATTTGGCAGCCGACAAAGGCGGGTTGAAGTTTATGACAGCCGGCGAGAGAGCCATGCTTTCCAACTGGAAACTGGCCCGGCAGTGCACGTTAATCATCCTGCACGAGTTAGTTGAGCGTGGCGCGATCCAGGAGAAGGACGGGGTCTGGGATTTGCAGCCAGGCCTAGCTCGCCTGGGTCCGTTCCTCGGGCAGGAGCGCGCGGCCCTGCAGGCTCTAGGTTTGCAGCGCAAAGAGAGGAACATCACCACGTTGAGTCAGATACTTTCGGAGGAGTCTGAGTCATGAACAAACAGATCTCTCCCATGCAGTTCTTCGGCCATCTGAAGTGGATTGACGGTAGGCCACTGACCAAGGTGATCGAGCCGTACAGGGTCAAGATATTCACCGAAGCGCTTTACACCTTCGAGGATGGCAGGCCGAAGTACAACTGGTCATTGAATGGCCGGGCCAAGAAAAACTGGAAATCGACTGATGAGATTCTAGCCATGTTTTATAGATTTCTTGCCTGGAAAAGTACTAGTGGAAACGACAGTTTTCTATTGGCCAACGACGAGGGTCAGGCGGCTGACGATCTGGACTTGGCCAAGAAGTTGATTGCAGCAAACCCGATTCTTAACAGTGAAGTTACCGTGCTCACGAAGGAGATAGTACGCAGGGATGGAAAAGGCAAGGCTAAGATTCTTCCGGCTGGGGACATTGCAGGAAGCCATGGCAAGACTTACCTGTTCATCGGCTATGACGAAATTCACCCCTACAAATCATGGGATCTATTTGAGGCACTAGCTCCTGACCCTACTCGCCATGACGTGCTTACCTGGATCACTACTTACGCCTCGATTTATAACAGCCCGGGCTTCCCGTTGTTTGATTTGTTTAAGCAGGCGAAGAGTGGCACAGATCCCCGGTTCTATTTCTCGTGGTACTCATCGGACTTCTGCACCGACCCAGACTTTCAGGACAAGGAACTTGAAGCCAAGGCTAACCCGTCGATGGAGTCTTGGGGCAATCCTGGCTATCTGGAGCAACAGAAGAAGCGCCTTCCCACCCACAAGTATCGTCGTCTCCATCTCAACTTGCCGGGTATGCCTGAAGGTGCGTTCTTCGATGCCGAGAAAGTGATGGATTGCATTGTGGAGGGTCGGAAGACTCTCTCCCCACAAGAGGATATTAGCTACAAGGCCTTTGTTGATATGTCAGGCGGCTCAAGTGACGATGCTTGTCTGGGGGTTGCTCACCTGGATAAAAGCACGGGCCGGGTTGTGGTGGATCTGGTTGTGAGTCAAACCGGCAGGGCTCCATTTAACCCAAGGGATGCCGTGGCTAAGTTTGCCAAGATTTGCAAGGAATACGGTATCCACCAGATAACTGGTGATCATTTTGCGGGGCAGACTTTCAGGTCTGACTTTCAGGATTCTGGGCTGACCTATCACCCTTGCAAGCAGACCAAACACCAGCTTTATGAGGCACTGGAACCAAAGATAAACGCAGGTGAAGTTGAGTTATTGGATATCCCGAAATTACAGGAGCAAATCCTCGGCCTCACGGTTCGGGGGACGAAAGTTGATCATTTGAGTGGCGAGCACGATGACTTTGCGAATTGCACAGCTGGTGTTGTGAGCTTGGCCGCTGCTAGAGGATATGATTTGGCAGGAATAAGCTTCGATTCCGTCCCTTACACTCCTGCGTGGAAAATCGGCGGCGGCACTCCGAGCCGCGGCGGGCGGTTCGATTTTAGTAATCGAGGAACACCGGATTTCACGAAATGGTAAAGAGGAAAGGAAAAATAAAAAATGCCTAATAGATTAAGCGAAGGTTTGGTTCTGTTTGGCGATTTGGGATTGGATTCCCTTGGAACCAGTGGAATGCGCCTTGCCAGTGGGGTCAACATCAACCCGGAAACCTCTACGGTTGCGGCCAACGCAGTCGAGGAAAGATCCTATACGCCCGGGCTAACGGCCCTGAGCTTGGCTAGCGGGGATCTTGTCATCGTTCATCCCAAGACGGCGTTGGCTTCTGGATTGTTTATGGCCGACTATCGGGTCAATGCCGTCAATGCGCTGAGGATCACTTGGGGCAACGTGAGCGCCGGAGCCTCGAAGCCTAGTTGCACCAACTACGATATTATCGCGTTCAGGCGGTTCTCCCGAACAATTTAATGCTATTGGCCCCCGAGATAAACAACGGAAAGGAAAAGGAGAAAAATGAGAAAGAGAAAATCACAAACCGTTGAGAAAGAAATCAAGGTTTGGGAAACCAAACTAGCTGGCTTGAGAGAAGACCTCGACAAAGCCGAGAAAAATCAGGCCACGGCCAAAGAGAGGCGTAAAGGCATCGTTCTTTTAGCCAAAACTGGCAATGAAAAAGCGCAGAGGGAATTAGAAAGGCTGACGGACTCCTGGCTGCTCACCGGGCGTGAGGTTGCGGACCTGAAGCTGGCCAGTAGTGAATGTGATCGCAAGCTGACCGCACTTGGGGATGAGTTGGGACAGGCGCGCCAGAGGGAGTTGCGGGAACAATATGAGCGAGCGTTTCAAGAGATTCTCGAGCTGAGTCCCGGCATTGATAGAGCCGTTGAGGGGCTTGTAAAAGAGTATGAGAAAACCCTGGCGCTGGCGAAACCAATGGGTGAGGTCCTGGATGAGCTCGACGACACTCAAGGCGTGAAGTTACGCCAGCCGTACTTGAGCCTTCGGAGAACATTGAGCGCGCATTTGGCCATGCATCTACGAGTCCTGAAGTTTGACCATCTGGAGGGTACCGGCCTCGAAAATATAAGTACTTTCCTGCGCGAAGGCCGCGTGAAACCTCTGGCGCAGATTCTTTCACCCGAGGAACCTGCGGAGGAGCATGAGAAGCCACGGCGGGAGGTCGCATGAGCAAAGATCCCGTTCTTCGCCTCATGAATGCGCTGTGGGAGCGAATCGACGAAGCGCGTGAAACAGCGGCGGAGACTTTGAGAATTTGCGCAAAATTAAGGGAGAACACGATGGAAAATCTACTCGAAAAAGCAAGAAACGGGGTTTTCGCCAATCAGGGCGAGGCGTCTGAGGCGCTGACGCAGGCCGCGAAAGCCGCCGTTAAAAAGTCAAACGAGCCTAAAAGTGTCGAACAGTTCGTGGCGGATTTTATCGGCTCGGAAGACGGCGCTGAATTTTACTTGTTGTACAAGGCCTTAGACCCTGCGCCGATTGAAGAGCCAGAGCCGGAGCCGGTTTTCAAACGCGGTCCTGTGTATGGGCACATCGAAAAGCGCGCGCAGCAGCTGGTGGATACTGGCGAGGCGCCGACATTGGCCCAGGGCTTCGACCTAGCGGTTAGTCGAGATCCGGAACTGTGGATATCGTTCTGCGAAGAACGTCTGGCCGGCTGAGTTGTAAGGTTTCCTGCCAGGTCGGGCTGGCGTTGTTGCCAGCCGGGGTGAGTCGTACACCCTATTCGTGAAGGCCCGGGAGGGAATGCGCCCTCGTGGTGTCCGCCCGAGGGCGCGAGCAAATGTGTCATCCATTAAAGGATGGCTTTTGCTATGGCGATGGCGGCCTGGGCGTGTTTAGGCTCCGCTCGGGCCGCCTAAAAAAAGGTGGGGGGGTCGGGTTCTGACTCCCGATAAATCTCCTGTCAGGGAGTGAGAAGTAACGGGTCTTCTTTAAAAATTCTTCAGCTCGTTACTTCCAGGGGCCAGGCCCTCGAGCCTTGGAGGTAAAAGCTTGTATTTACACGCTTTGCCTTGTCGCCCATACCCTTGAGGGACGCCGTCATCGCGTAATGTGAAGGGGAGCCTTTCACCCAATTCGGTGTGCGATGATCATTCGGGGCCACGCTAAAGAAGATTAGTCCAGAAAACGATTTGGGAGATGACAGGAGAGTCAGAGAGATCGTGGATAATGGATGATTGAACCGACGGCTGACGGTTCGCCCTTGGGGGCGTGTGATCAACTGACCGCGCCCCCTCTTCTCTTCTTTCTGGACTCAGCCCCGGCGTGTCGAATTCGTTCCCAATTTCAGTCTTTTGGAGTATACTCAAATGGGTTGAGGAGAAACATGATCCCGTTACAAGAAGCGCAAATCCTGGTGGCTCTCCAGGCCGTGCCCTTGGATAGAATCCGTCTGATGAAAACCCTGTTTTTGATATGGTACAGGGCCGGACAGCCCGCCACAGGACCGTTTCAATTTGAGCCCTATCTGTACGGACCGTGCGCTTTCGATCTCTACAGGGCTCTGGACGAGATAGAAGGGGGTGGGCTCATTGTCCAGACACCAGAGCCGTTCGGACGACACGGGCGGTATTTTCTAACAGAGACAGGGAAGACCAAGGTTGCCTCGCAAAGACTGTTGGACGATGAGCAGTGTCGTCAAATCGCCAGTGTTGCTCGCTGGGCGGCAAACCAGAACTTTCGATCCCTTCTAAATCAGGTTTACAAAGAAGCCCCTGAATTTGCCTCACGTTCAGTTTTGCATAGATGACCCTCATTGTCGCTATTCCCTGTGAAGACGGTATCGTCTTTGGCTCTGATTCACAGCTCACCACGGGGTTGGTCCGCACCACTGGTACGAAGATCTTCACACTCAACACGTGCACCCTTTGGGGAGGTTCGGGAGAACTCGCCGTGATCCAGAGGGTCACGGAACAACTTGAAAACTATCCCGATAGAGACCAACCGTTGGGAGCCGTTCGAGACAATCTAGTTCTCTTTGTGAAAAACGCGATAGAGGCGATGTTGAGGACCGATTTTCGAGTGCAGTTTTTCGCGTCCGATCCTGAAAAGCTTCTGCAACTTCATCCGGCTGACTTTCTGTTCGTCGAATACAGAGAGCACAATGCCAGGATGCTTCATGTCCTGACCAACGGCACGTCGGAGTGGGTTGAAGGACACTGCGCTGTGACCGGTAGCGGCAATCTGTTTGCCTATGCGCTTCTCCAGAAGTATTCGAGCGTGAGGCTGAATCGTGACGGGGCAAAAGTCCTTGTCTACAAAGTGATCGAGGAAGCGATTCAGGTTGGGGCTTACGGTTTGGGTCTGCCTATCGATATTTGGGAAGTCTCGGCTACCGGGGCGTGTCAGGCAACACAGGAAGAGATTGCTGCCATGCAAGATACGGCCCGGATGTTAGGCAACCGTGAAGTGGATCTGCTCATGGATCACACGCAGCCATCCGCTGACCAGGCTTCGGCTGAAGGCACGGCGCCACCACAGCTTCTCGCAGATGCACCGGATTCAGGTTCAGAATAGTGCACCAAAAAACGGCTAAGAGATGGCTCAAGCTAAACGACAGTAGTCTCGCGAATGCGTAGCACGGATATCTGGGCGGTTTTTTGGGAAAACAGGATGTCGAGTTCGTCTAATCAGAGAAAGTCGCGTGAGAGCTGAATGTGCGCGTTTTGCAAATCTGCGTTCTATCCTCGGCGTGACTGGCAACGCTTCTGCTCCAGGGCATACCGCAAGGATTTCCAGCACAGAGGAGGTTTACTCGCCGACCACAGTGGGGGGGCTCCCCTCCCACTCCCCTCCCAGAGACTCCAGTGACACGGCTGGTCTGGCAGCCCTGAAACGAAGCAAAGCGAGCCATACCGTAGCCTTGCCTTATCCGAGATCGTCCAATACAGGCTATTCTCGGCGGACTTTTCCCTTCGAGTTTGGTGAATTTGTAGAGGGTGCTCCAATTATGATGGCAAGTGGCGATTTGAGAGTCGGTGTTCGTCGCTTCAGCGCAATTCTCGACGAGACTTTTTCACGAAAGTGGGCAAAGATTCTATTGCCGCAGGGGTAGCGGCGAACCGGCTCGCCCCTTCTTTAGCCCGCCATTAGGATTCACTTCACGCGACGAAGAAGAGGTCTTTGGGGAGGAGGCTCAGGATTGATAAGACCCGTCTCTTCGAGAACTTCGCGTATACATTTTTTGATTGTGGCCGTTTTCAGGTCTTTCGCCAGCAGGTAGAAGGGCATTTTCTCCTCCAGCTTCTTGCCAGCAAGACGCGCTTCGTAGGCTCGCTGGCGGCAGGAGTGGCTGCAGAACTTTCGCGGCCTGCCCCGGCCCGCCCACTTCGTTGATCTTTTGCATTGGGCACATTTTTTGGCTCTTTTTTTAGTTTTTTTCGTCACGTGACGAATCTTATGACAAAATGGAGAAAATACACAACCCCCATGCCAGAGTCGGTGTGAGAAATACTCACAGCTGTCAACTGTCAGCTGACCGACTGCCGAGGTGGTTAGAAACACACAGCGCGGTCAATTTGCCCAAAGAGGAGCGAGACATCGTTGCCGATTGCCTTGAGGAGCTGGACACTCTACTAATCCGGCATGGAGCCACGGCCTCGCGGGAAACGTCCGTGTTTCTCATGGCCTGGATGCTGAGGGGCCGGGCATGAGGGTCGCTATCACTGGCACACCGGCAAGCCGCCCGGCGGGAGCCAAGGGAGCGCCGGCAATTCAGACCCGCTTGCTAGAATCAGGTATGAGCCCCCATCGTAGGCTGGCCCTCCACGTTCTGAAAGTCGCCCTCGCGGATGCATTCAAGGGCGATAAAGAGGCCCGCGCTTTCCTCTTGGAAGGCAAACCGTTTGTGTTCTGGTGCCAGGTTGCGGGCCTCGAGCCGTCCAGGGCCAGGAATGCGGCGAGGCTGAGCCTGTCTACCGGGCGATCGGAATTAAAAAGGAGAGCTAAATATGGGAGTCAAAGTCAGCTTATTACGACTCAAGTTGTCACTCATGAGCCGTCAAAAGAGATGTAAGCTTATCACGCCCGAAAACCGAAACAAGTTCGTGTCCCGCGTCCAGGGCCAGGGGATGATTGAGCGGGGTTGAGGCCGAGCTGGTGTATCAGCACCGACTGAACACGTCAACAGTTGTGTGAGTTAGGGGTTGACGCGACTGTATATCCTTAGGGAACCAACAAGGTAAGCGGTGCCGAAAGAATCCCTGGGCAGCCAATCATCCCTGTTGTTTCTTTCTTTCCTCAAATTCACTGCTCGGCCACTTATCATGAAGCTTTTCTTGTAACCACTCGGCCAGCTTTATGCAGTGTTCGTATGACTCAAGGAAGTAAATTTGGCCTACTGGCAGGAGGCGACCAGGATCGACTCTCGCATGCGAACCTACCTTTCGTGCGTATACTTCATTCGCACAGCCGCGATTGTGAATGTAGACATCTCTCGTAGCTTTAATTTCCACATAATGGTGAAAAGAAGGACACTCAAGCAATCTAACGGATATCAGCTCCTCTGCCGCAACTGCGTAATCTTGTGGAGATTTATATGAAAGATCGTTCAACAAGGAATCTATCGTGTGACGGTGTATCTCTTCTATTGATGAAGCCGAAAGCACAACACTGGCAGGTATTTGGCGTTTAGCCCCGAGCTTGTTCGGATACTTGAGTACTAGCGCACGAATCACGTCACCAAGCATGGCTTCCACAACAACAACTAGTTGATATATACCGTTGATTGCGAGTAATTCGTTGGCAAGGAATTCATACCTGTTAATCAATTCCTCTTTTTTGTATGCGCGCGTGAAAGCGATTGTTCGCTTCTGTGGCGAGTATCCAACAGGAAGGTCCAACTTCCAAGTTGCGAGTTCTGAAATTCTAATCATCTTAACAGTGTGGTCGAATGAGCTATAGGTTAGCTGAGCAAATTCACCCTGTCTAAAGAGTGTAGCAATTGAGGTCTGGATGATTCTATTAAGTGAATTTCCAAAGTTAGGTGGGTCTTGATCCATTGGGTCTTTATTATAGTACTCTTCGAAAAGTGTAGTGAATGGCGTAGTGAAATGCACGGGAAAAGGAGAAATGACCCTGGCGAGAAAGGAAGGCTGTTGAGGATGGCAAGCAACCCCCATTTGTTACCCCAGGCGTTACCCCAGAGCAGAAATGGCTGAATTTGGCGGCTGCGAGATGGCTGTAAGTTGTTGTAAATAATGGTGGAGACGATGGGATTCGAACCCACGACCTCCTGAGTGCGATTCAGGCGCTCTTCCGAACTGAGCTACGTCCCCACTGGAGAAGCTTGATTTTACCACTGGCAAGCACAGTGGACAAAGAAGGGCAGCCGTGAGGGGGAAATCCGGCGCGATTTTTTAAACCTGCTCGCTCTGTGCGGCAGAACCGGATCCTGCGCTCTGAGGTGGAACACATCTCACGATTGATGTGCTGTCGATCGGGACCAGGCCATGCCGAGACTCATAAGCAGCACAGAGAGCAGGATGCCTAATGCAGTTGGAGAGAAAATCCAAATTCCGCTTCCTGCCGTGATCACGTGTACAACCACGGTAGCGATCACAGAGATGATTATGACCGCTAAGCAAGAGCCTCCTCGGCCGCAAGAGTAAAGTCCGAATACGACCGGCGCAAAAAAGGTGACCGAAATCAGGCTATAGAAAATCGTTAGAGCCGAGATCACGGAAGGAAGGACGATGGCGAGTGCTACCGCCAGAACGCCGGCAACTGCCGATGTGTAGCGGCTGATGCGTAGAAGCTGCTGCTCACCTAACTCCGGCCGTATGAATGTCTGGTAAAGGTCCTTACTCAAGGAGGTGGAAAGCATGAACAAGACTGCATCGGCTGAGCTGATCTCGGCGGAGAAGACGCCAGCTAAAAGCAGTGCTCCTAACCAGAGGGGAAGCAGCTCGGTCATGACATAGGGCAGAGCCAATTCCGGGTTCCCAAGATTGGGGAACACAGCGGCCGTTGACATTCCCAGAAGAACAGGAAAAAAAGCGTAAATGAACAGTACCCCGGCGTTGGCACCCACCCCAATTCGCACGGCCCGGGTGCTGCGGGCTCCGTAAACTTTTTGCAGCAGCCCCGGGGACACAATGAAGGCGGGGACAAGCAGCACCAGGTAAGCCAAGATTCCTTCCAAACCGATACCGGTCATGTTGAAATAAGACTGGCTGTAGGCCTCCTGCTCAAGGATGCTCTGGCGGAGAGCACTCCAGCCACCCACACTGGAAAGAGTCAGAGGCACTGCCAGGAGAAATGCCGACGCCTTGACCAGCAGTTGAACCAGATTGATCCATACGGTCCCTTTTAGGCCGCCGGCCGAGAAATACACAACCACGACCAATCCTCCCAGCAAGCAGCCCACTGACTTGGTGGTTCCAACCACGACCCCCAGGATCCAGGCGACAGCAATTAGCTGGCCGGCCAGGATGGCCAGCGTCCCAGCCCAAAGGAGCAAGGCGGAGAGTGCCCGAACAGCCCGGTTGTAGCGAAACTCCAGAAAGTCTCCAACCGTCAGAAATTGCCATCGCTCAGCCAGATCACGGATTCGAGGGCCCACCACAAAGGCCAGAATTACCGAGCCGAGACCGGCCGAGCCCACCCACCACCAGCCTGAGAGTCCAAGTTGGTAGCCGAGGCCGGCCGCCCCCACCGTAGATCCGGCGCCAATGTTGGCGGCCAGCAGGGTTGAAAAGAGAAGGCCGGGACCCAGCTTCCTGTCGGCCACAAAAAAGTCCAGGCTGTGAGTGACGCGGCGCGAGAGGAACAGGCCCGTGGTGATCAAGATGAAGCTGTAAATCAGCAGCGCCAGGAGCAGGGGGTTCATCGATGGTGGAACAACTGCACTTGGTTTACTTCAGGTCGAAATGGGCAGGGTAGCCGGGAATTCCCCGCGCTTGCAACACAGCACGGACCACGGCCTGGGTGATCGCTTCGGCGGCCAGAGCTCCGACTTGTCCCAGATCGCTCCCATCCAGTTCCCCCGTCGAAAGAGAAAAAATCGTGTCGCCGTCCGATGGGAGATGAATCGGATTAATGGCCCGGGCCAGTCCGTCGTGGCTCATTTGGGCGACTTTCTGAGTGGCCGCCTTGTCGAATGAAGCATTGGTGGCAACCACTCCAAGCGTAGTGTTTTCTCCGAGGTTTTGAACCGGCGAAAGGGGGGTCTTCTTCAGTATCTGGGCAAGGTCAGCGAATGATTTACCATCTTTGCTGCGGGCCCCGGCCAGTATACGTCCACTGGCCGGATCAATCACATCTCCCGAGGCGTTAACCGCCGCGAGGGCCGCGACGGCCAGCTGACCTACGCGGATACTGGCACTTCCCAGGCCCCCTTTCATTCCCCTCTCCGCTCCCAGTAGCTTTCCAACAGTTGCTCCAGCTCCAGCTCCGACGTTGCCTTCTTCAATAGGTCCGGTGGTGGCGTTGCGGCAGGCGCGATAACCAGCTTGACGGTCGGGGCGAATGGAAGAATTGCCCACCCCCAGGTCGTACAGGATGGCAGCCGGGACGATGGGGACTGGCCCGTATCGGGTTGGATAACCAATGCCTTTCTCTTCCAGGTATTGAACGACACCGGCAGCACTATCCAGACCGAAGGCACTTCCACCCGATAAAACGACAGCGTGCACTTTCTGGACGGTGTTGCGGGGTTCGAGCAAGTCGGTCTCGCGTGTCCCAGGGGCTGACCCTCGAACATCGACACCAGCGACGGCGCCCTTTTCAATCAATACCACTGTACAGCCCGTCGGTCGCCGCGAGTCGGTGAAATGGCCTACTCGAATCCCACGGATGTCAGTGAGGCCTCCGGCATAGTCGAGCTTTCCGGTTTCTTGGAGCTTCGGCATCATAGGTAGGCTAACTGCAAGCTTGCCAAATTCACGGCGATTGAACTTCGACATTGTTGGAACATTTTTTCGTTGCTTTTGATTGAATCGGCATCTTGCCAACGGCGTGCTCATTGTATCACTTCGTCGAGCGGAGGCAATAGTGAACCGAGCTGTTGAGTTCTGGTCAGCGGGTCAGCGGAATCCAGCAAGTAGAGATATAAGCCGAATTCTGTACCCCTTTTCGGGGGCGGTGATCATTCCTCTGGGGATTAAGTCACCTCAATCCTCAAGCGGCCTACCCGCTCCGCTCCCAGCGAGTTTTCTCGGTGGAGAAGCCGGGCCAGCCCAAAACGGAGCCTATTTGGCCTTGCACCGCGTGGGGTTTACCATGCCTTCAATGTCACCATCGAAGCGGTGGGCTCTTACCCCACCTTTTCACCCTTACCTGAGAAAGCAGAAAGCGCCTCCTCAGGCGGTTTCTTTTCTGTGGCACTTTCCGTAGGGTCACCCCTCCTTCCCGTTAGGAAGCACGCTGCCCTCCGGTGTTCGGACTTTCCTCCCTCCGAGCTGGTGCCCGAAGAGCGATCACCCTCTCTACTTGCCGGACTTTTGTATTGTACCACGCTCTAAGAGAAGAGGAGCCAGGAGTCAGGAGACAGGAGCCAGGAGTCAGGAGACAGGAGACAGGAGTCAAGAGTCAGGAGACAGGAGTCAGGAGACAGGAGTCAATAGCTCAAGACTCATGACTCAAAACTTGAAACCTGAAACTTGGAACCTGGA
>JALLON010000390.1 GCA_027717925.1 Acidobacteria bacterium AH-259-G07
ACCACTGCGAACCGCTGGGAGCCAACTCCATGGTCAAGTTTTCGAACTGCAACGCAGAAGCAAACCCTGCATTCTTCAGCGTCATGGGGCGTCCCGCCTCATCTTTTAGTCGCTGTGATTTCACCTGGCCGAAGCTGCCAACCGTTGCTGTCAGGGAGTCTCCGTCCTCCCGGATCTCGATCTTAGTAGTCTGGGTTGGCAGCCACTTCGTTACCAAGCCGCCGACTATCTCCCAGGGACCACCCTTCTTGCCCTGGAAGATCGCTTCCAACTCTCGGCGCTGGTCAGCATTGGTCCCTTCGTCAATGTAGACGCGAGCAGTACCGTTGCCGTCATACAGGGTTGGCCCCGGAAAATGGGTTGCAACAACGAGTGTCCGTCCACCCAAGTTAACGCCTTCGGAGCTGCCCTCTTGGACACGAAAGAGCATGGCGCCAGCACACCACCCCTGGTCCATGACCATTAGCTCCTGCACGGCGAACCAGCAAGGGCACAGCATGTTGCAGCTGCAGCTCTCTATCATTTGCGCCGTTATGTTCCAAGCCATGATGCTACCTCCTCCTGAGAATTTGTTGTCTATGGGAAGAACTAGAAAGGATCTTAGCAGAGTTTTGACGACCGTACAATCATTACACGGGAGCGGCTTGTGAGGAGTGGGGTCAGGTTTTACAGGGTAAGAACCGGTGTGTGGTGGGCAAGTGGGGTGAGGGTGAGTGGGAAAGGCTTGGTCAGCCCTCGCAACCCAAGGCAAAAGCGATAGCCAGACCTACTTCACGCATTCGCTGTGAGCTCAATTGGGCGAGGCGGCGCCCCAGGCCCTCCTGGGAGACGGTGGCAATATTATGCAAGTTGACTGCACAGGGATGCGTCATCCCATCGTCCAAGTCGAGGACGATTTCTGAAGGGACTCCGCGGACGGTGGACGTAATCGGCGCCACCGTCACGCGTGAGAGATAGCGAATCGCTGATCCCCGCGTAAGCACCAGGACCGGACGCTGTTTGTTCGGCGACGCGAAACGGTAGAGGCGAATCTCACCTCGTTCTAGTCTTCGGGCCATGCAGCGACCTCCTCCCAAACCGCAAGCTCAGGCTCGGTGTTGGGATGGCGCTCATACCCCTGGCGGTCACGCCGCTCCTGTTCGCGAGAGTGCAGCTGTTTGAGATAATGGCGGAGCGCCTCTCGCACCAGTGCCGAGCGATTCATCTTGGCCTGCTTGGCGGCCTGGTCGGCTGCCTTCAAGAGCTTGTCATCGATCACGATCTGGATGGTTTGCATGGTGTGGATCATATTCCACAATAAATTCCACAGTCAAGCAACACCCGTGTCAGAAATGCCTTTTCAGCACGACAGCATCACGGCAATCTACGGCAAAAGCTGTGCGTAGATGAAGAAGGCTCCTCGGGACTTGCCCTCGTCGTTGGTGAACCAACTCTGCATCCGAGTCTGACCCGCCTTCAAGTTCATCACGAATGGAACACCCGTTGCGCCGGTCGGAATTGATTGCTCCTGTTCCTGCTCGCCAATTTTCAACCTTGCTTGGGTGGCTTGAATGCGAAATCTTGTCTCGGTCGGCTGCTGTCGCACAATGAATTCATAGCGACCATCGCGCAGCACATCAATTACCCAAAACCCATTGGCTCCCTCAGGTGCTCGCCTCACTGCCGGCTGATTCCACGGCACACTCTCGTTCCCTACCGGGTGCCAGTCGTGGCAAGTGATGCGCACAGGGTTCTCTTTCACTGAACCAACTGCAATGCCGACGTATTCATCGAAGCGGCTTGAGATGCTGTCCCACCACCGTTCGTAGGCAGCTCGCAGCATCATCACGACATCTGAATTGGATTGTGCGACATCCCTGGATTGCCCAGGATCCAATTGGATGTCATAAAGTTCCTTGCCGTTGATCAGCCGCCAACGCTGAGTCATCACTGCACTTTTTCGCCATTTTTCTGGATGCTCAATGCGTTGAGAGTGAACGAACAAAGTCCTATCCGGCCATGCCTCCTGGCCCTTCAGCAAGGGTGAGAGACTCACGCCGTCCAGCTTCGCTCCTTTCGGTCCCTGGAGTCCACACAGATCCACCAGCGTAGGCAATACATCGATGTGAGCGGCCAGCTTATCCACATCACGCCCACCGCCAATCTTTCCGGCTGGCCAGCGAATAAAGAAAGGCACACGATGTCCGCCTTCGTACTCGGAACCTTTCTTACCGCGCATCCCATCGTTAAAACCTTGCCAACCGCTTTGCTGGGTTCCTTGGCGTGAACGTGGCAGGCCCGCGGCGGTGCCGTTGTCCGTCATGAAGATCAAAATGGTGTTCTGGTCCAGGCCCCATTCCTCCAGTGCTTGACCAGTTTTCCAAGGTTCTCGTCGATATTCTCGATCATTCCGTAAAATTTGGACATCGGATCAGGCACGCCTCGATCCGCATAAGGTCGGCTGTATTTCTCATCAACGAGAT
>JALLON010000391.1 GCA_027717925.1 Acidobacteria bacterium AH-259-G07
AGTCTTAAAGGCGCGCTCGGTGGCCAAAAAATTTGGTTGGGAGCGCTGAGCAATCAGATGGCTTTTCCACCGGACCGTTAGTTTTTCTAACTCTCGCTCGGGAAAGCTCGGGTTACGCACGATATCGGAAAGAAGCTCCAATGCGGGCTCCAGGTGGTCTTCAAGAAATGTCATGGAGATGCAACCGTGCTCCATCAGGACTTCGCTGGCGTATTGGATAGCCCACTGATCCATGAGATCGGAAATGTCACAAGCAGAACGAGTACGAGTTCCGCTCTTGATCAGTTCTACAGCCAGGGAAACCAGAGCTAGATTATCGTCTGGGTTGCAAACACGTCCCACCGAAAGAACCAGTTTCACAGACAGGCGGGGAAAACGGTCATCCCGAACCACCAGCACTCTGAGTCCGTTGGAAAGTCGCTTTTCGGGAATTTCCGGATAGAAGACGTTTTTCTCAGTGCCGGAAGCTGGCGCTTTCACTTTCTGCTCCTGACTCCTCACACTAGCCGTTCCCCGGTTGCACTACCATCAACGTACGATTCTTGGGACGGAACACCTTCTGTGCGGCTTCCAGGATATCGTTCTCGCTTACCGCCAGGTAACGATCCAGGTCGTGGTTGATCATTTGGGGGTCCTCAAAGAGGAGGGCATAATCAGCTAATAGCTCTCCGATACGGGAAACCCTGGTCAGTCGGCTGACGAAGCGAAACATGATTTGATTTTTTGCCTTCTCCAGCTCCTCGGCAAGAATCTTTTCCTCCCGAAGCCGCTCCAACTCCTGGCCCACTGCCTGCAAGACCCGTTTGAAATTAACTTCACTCTGAACTTGAAACCAAATGTAGAAAAGCTCCGGTCCCTTGTATTGATTCGGACCCACTGAAAGATTCGTGATCCAATTGTTGTTGTAAATGAGCTTCCGGTAGAAGCGCGAAGATTCTCCATTGGACACAACAAGGGCAAGTACAGACAGCGCATAGTATTCCGGGGAGCCAAGGGCCGGCATATGATATCCCAGGTAAACCGCCGGCAACATCGCCAGGGGATCCTTCAGCATCTCCTTCTTCTCCACGCTTTGCTCGGGCTCCTGTAGGGCAGGCACCTGCGAACTGGTCCGATTCGAGATGGAGCCAAAATAGTCTCCCACCTTCTTTTGTGCATCTGCATCGAGATCCCCGGAAAGCACCAAAGTCGCATTGCCTGGTCCATAGTAGGTCTGATGAAACCTTGCTGCGTCTTCCAAAGTGGCTTTTTGAAGGTCCTCCACCGCGCCGATGACAGGATGTGCATAGGCCCAGTTTTCGTAGGCCAGCTCCTCAAATCTCAGAGAGGCCAAACCGTAGGGCCGATTGTCATAACTTTGCTTCTTTTCTTCAATGACTGTTTGACGCTGATTCTCGAAATTCTCCTGTGTCACCTTCAACGATCGCATCCGCTCCGCCTCAAGCCACAAAGCCAACTCCAGATAATGCGAAGGGACCGTCTCGTAATAGTTCGTTCGATCCTTGCTTGTGCTGGCGTTCCAGCGGCCCCCAGCGTTATCGATGTAGCTTCCATGCTCGTTCTTGGCAACATGCTCAGACCCCTCAAACATCATGTGCTCGAAAAGATGGGCAAATCCGGAAAGGCCTGGTTTCTCGTAGCTGGATCCGACTCGATAGTGGACGCTGAGGTGAACCAGGGGAGTCCGATTGTCCTGATGCAGCAGAACTTGCAGTCCGTTTCCCAGTTTATGTTCTGCAAACTCAATGGGCACTTTGAGCATCGACTATTTTCACTTTCCTGTTGTTCCCACCTCGAACTCGAAAAACATTAACTGCGCCCCGTTAGTCACGTCCAAGATTTCTGGAATATAGAGCCGCCTCCCAGCAAGATCTCCCTCCTCCGGAAGCCAGAAAAAGAGCACGCCATAATCGGAGCTACCAGGAGCAACGAGCTTTTCACCAAAAGCCTTGTGCTCAAAATCCATAATCATCTTTCTATCGACGACCTGTCGAACTAACAATTCGGGTCTGGTGGAGTAGTCGGAAAGGGACTTTTTCAAAGTGATGTGAAGCAGGACTTCGGGGTATGGGATGGAGGGGAGGTTGGTTCCATCTTGATCCACGAAAAAGATGTCCCTTTCGTGGATTCGAATGGCAAAATCATTGTTGTTTTCGACGACCACCAACACCGGCAGGATCCCCTTTTTACGAAGCTTGTCAGTGTCAAAAAGTTCTAGAGTCTTGGCTTGCGTCTCACAGGGATGAGCGGCGATCACTATGTTCTGGAAAGCCTGATGAGCGCTGTACTGTTCGGCCGGTTTGACCTGAATGTCCCTGATCTTGTATTTGGCCCACAGCAGCGAGGAGCCGAAAACAAAAATCAGGCTCACCAACGCCCACTGCAAATATTTTTTCACGACCAACTTATGATAACTGATCATGGCTCGGAAAGGCTACAGGCCGTCAGGTCAGCA
>JALLON010000392.1 GCA_027717925.1 Acidobacteria bacterium AH-259-G07
GCAGGCCCAGGCTTCCTGTCGGGAAAAAGAACGAAGATCCCTCCTATCACCATAATCCCAATTCCGATCCAAATCGCTTGAACCAGAGGATTTACAAAAACCCGAAATGTCACCTGTCCCTGTTCGTCCCACCCCGACAAGACTAGGTAGAGATCTTCCTTGAGTGTGGAACGAATTTTAACCTCTGTCATGGGCTGCTCGCCCTTGTAGTGAAAGTGCTTTTGCGGATAGAGTTCATCGATCTTTTTCCCGCCTTGCAAGACATCTATGCGAGCCGTTACCACCTCTTTTTCCGGATCCCTTCTCTGGGTCAGTTCCTGAAATACCAGAGTGTAATCAGCCACAGTGAACCTTTCGCCTTTCTTCACCGTGAAGACCTGTTCCACATTAAAAAACGAGCTGGCAATGATACCGACGAAGACAAAAACAACTCCAACGTGGATGATGAATCCGCCATAGCGGCGTTTGTTCATCAGAGTAAGATCTCTTAAAGCGATTAAGAATCCTGTGGGCCGAATGGATTTTCGAGCCCGCGCCCCTTTGTAAAACTCGTAGACCATGGTCATGGCCACAAACCCACATGCTGAGAAAAAGATCAGCGGAATCAGATCACGAACACCGATAAGCAGCACCACTCCGCCACTGAGTACCCCGACCAGCAGAGGTATTGGAAAGTTTCTCAGGAAATTCTTCCCCGAGGCCTTGCGCCAGGCGATCAACGGACAGATTCCGGTGAGAATCAGGAGGGCCAAACCCAAAGGCAGATTGACCTGATTAAAGAAAGGGGTGGAGACGGTTATCTTCTCCCCGGTGACCCATTCAGAGAGAATTGGAAAGACCGTGCCCCAGAAAATGGCAAAACAGATCGAGACAAACAGCAAGTTGTTCAGCAAAAAAGAAGCTTCGCGCGAGAGAAAAGACCTCATGCGCTGCTCACTGCGCAGTTCACTCGATCGGTAAAAAATCCAAAAAAGCCCGAAGAACGTGCTAATGGCCAGAAAGATAACGAAAAGCGGCCCTATGCCGGACAGAGCAAAAGAATGAACCGAGGAGATGACCCCGCTGCGGGTGATAAAGGTACCGAAGATGGTAAGCTCGAAAGCCGCCAAAATCAGAACAAAGTTCCACATCTTGAGCATCCCTTTCTTTTCAGTAATCATCACCGAGTGCAGGAAAGCCGTCGCAATCAGCCAGGGCATGAATGAAGCATTTTCAACTGGATCCCATGCCCAATATCCTCCCCAGCCCAGTTCTTCGTAGGCCCACGCCCCTCCGAGTGTGACCCCAAAGGTGAGAAATATCCAGGCCACCAAGGTCCATCGGCGGGTGGTGCGAATCCAGGAGGTATCCAGCCGCCCGCTCATCAAAGCTCCCATGGCAAAGGCGAAAGGTACGGTCAGACCAACGTAGCCCAAAAAGAGGCAAGGAGGGTGGATGATCATGTAAAGGTTCTGAAGCAAAGGATTTAATCCCTGCCCATCAGCCGGCCTGAAGTCCAGTGTGTCAAAGGGGTTGGTGGCAAAGTTCAACAGGACCATGAAAAAAACGAGAGTCCCCAGCAAAACGGCCGTGGTGTAGGGCATCAAATCACGGTTTCGGCTGCGGTTTTGAATCACCACAATAAAGGAAAACAGGGAAAGGACAAGCGCCCACAGCAAAAGGCTTCCCTTTTGCCCGCCCCAAAAGGCCGTAAACTTGTAGGCCGTTGGAATATCGGCTGCGCTGTAGCCCGCTACATATTCGACCAAAAACTCATCGGTCAGCAGCAGATACCAAAGGCACAGGGAGGCCACCATGAGGATGACAAAATGGGCGATGACACTGTTCTCCGCACTTCGCACCAGGGGCAGATGATTTCGAACTCCTCCCACCAGCGCAGCCACTATTCCGTAGGTACAAAACAAGAGCGAAGCGATGAGGCAATAGCGGCCAAGCTCAATCATCGCCGCCTATTTGGATCTCCTTCTTAATCGGAATATCCTGGGGATGCTCTGTGGCAAGTGTTTCGTATTTGGAAGGGCATTTGGCCAGAAGAACGGTGGCTTCAAAGACTTCCTCTTCTGGGCGGTATGTCCCCTCCACCACGACCTCAGCGTTATCTTTGAACGTATCAGGGATAATTCCCTGATACACTACTGGTAGGGTCCGGTCGCTTTCCTTCTCGAACATCACAAACTCCACCTTCGACTCAGTGCTCTCTTCGCGAATAGTTCCAGGCGAGACGTAGCCGCTAACGCGGACCCCTTTGCCGGGGATCTCCTCGGCTTTGTTCATGAGCTCAGAAACAGTGTAGTAATAGACCATGGAATCATTAATTCCACTGAACATCAGGTAACAAATGGCTCCAAGAATCAGTGTTCCGGCAACGATAAATTTTAGATGAGGCATTAATAAATCTCCTTCAGACAGTTGTGTCAGAAGCAGCCAATTAGACGC
>JALLON010000393.1 GCA_027717925.1 Acidobacteria bacterium AH-259-G07
AGATCTTCCCGGAAGAAAATTTCCAACTGGATCCTCTGCAAGTCTGGAAACGTGTGGATGACAGCGGCATCACCACGGACCGGATTGCCATAACCGCCGAAGGCGTCCTGATCGAGGGGAAGGAGGGGGAACTTACTTTGCAGATTCTGGAGACGGAGCAGACCTACAGGCTCTCTGGTGAGCAAGCAGAAAAGTTGAAAGCGGAAGCTCAGGCTGGGCAAAGCGTCCGGACTTCTGGAGTGATTTTTCAGGCCCAGGGAAAGAAAGAAAAGCCTTCAAGGAGCCGCGTGCTTGAAGTGACTGAGTACCAGATCCCATAACAGTGTAGGGTACCCCGGAAGATGAAGGCGGGGCGAAATCTGGTAAGGAGGAAACGTCTTACCGTTGAACTTAATTTAATTTTGGAGGAACTAGCCATGAGAAAAAGAAAGGCGCTGACTTTAATGTTTGTCTGCCTGGGCTCGATTGCTGCTTCCTGCGATTTCATTCCACAGTCGGCGGAGAAGACCGAGGCAAAAAAAGCAGAAGCGGGGGAAGTCGTCATCTGCTTTCTGTGTGATGCAGCCGGCATGCCCATGCACCTGAAGGACACCATCAAGATCATGCACGAGGGCCGGGCCTACTATGTATGCAACAAGCGGGAGGAGATGCAGTTCAAGAAAAGCCCGGAAAAGTGGATCTTTGCTATCGACCCCGTATCTGGGAACAAAATCAACAAGCATGACGCCGTCATTTACAAGCACAACGACGTGGCTTACTTTTTCGAAACGGCCGCGAACCTCGACACGTTCAAGGCCGAGCCGGGCAAGCATGTCGAGTGAGTTCCGGAGCTGAAACAGGCCGAGGAAAAGAAACGGTGAAGGATCATAACTGGCCTCATCCGTTGAGCGTGGATCTGTAGGGAGAGACTGTCGAACCGTTTGGAATGCCTCCCGTGGTTCATGAGGGAGTGACATGCTCTTGACGTACAGGGGAAGTGATAGTGAGGGGAGAATTGTGAAGTTGAGAGATCGATCCAGCTTTTTTCCGATTGTGTTCGTGGTGCTAAACACCCTGTTTTCGTTTGCCCATTTTGCGGTGGCCCAAGGGGTGAGTCCGCAGACCGGGACCACTCTTTTTCAAGGGGGCAGCTTCCTGAACTTCAACTCGATTTTCTTTGGTCGGCACAAGCTGCGCATTGATGGCCGGGAGGCAGAGGATCCCCAGAATAGAGATGTTTTCGTCAATGTGCTCCCCATCAACTGGGGGTGGGGTTTTTGGCACGACCACCAGATATTGATTTCAATTCCTGTGGTGAGAAAAGACCTCGACTTTAACGGAGCCGGTGGCGATCGGACCACCGGGCTTGGGGGTAGTGGTGTGGGGGATATTTTGCTCTTATACAAGCATCGATTTCTGCGTCTTGATCGCGCTGGAGGAACTACTCAGGTGGCCTTCACCGTCGGGCCGAAACTTCCCATCGGCTCCACGGAGGAGCGGGATCAAGAGGGGAAACTGCTCCCACCGCCGCTTCAACCGGGGTCGGGTTCCACCGACGTCCTCTTCGCTGTGGCCGGTTCCCACGTCATCCAAAAGTTCACAGTGAACGTGAGCTCCACCTACAAGCTCAACACAGAGGGGGCTCAAAACCTGAAGCAGGGGAATCTGTTTGAATTGCGCTCATTGATCAACTACCGATTCTGGCAGGCGCCATTTCCGGGACCGGAACTGTGGTTAGGGCCCATTTTCTCTTATGAAGTCTTACAGCGCGATCGCGTAAACGGCGTGCCAACAGTCAACAGCGGGGGGCGGCAATTTTTTACGGGTCTGTTTATCCTGTTTGATCCGAAACCGGACTGGCTTTTCAACTTCAATATCGAATTCCCGGTCGTCCAGGATTTAAATGGGATCCAGTTGGGTCTCAAGCCCAGGATAAGTTTCGGGATCATCAAACAGTTATTTTTCGGGAGTTAGCGCAATTAAGAATTCTTACGCCCAGCGTCTGGCAAGAGGGGAACACTAAAGAGTATAATATTTTCATGTTTGCTCTCGGTCGGGGATTTGTCTGGATACATGTGGCGGTTTTTATGGCAACCGTCTCTTGTGCCTTGGCTTGTCCTCAGCTTGACGCTGGGCAAAAGGCCTTCCAGATGCGTGCAGAATCGACATCAGACTGCTGTTGTGGGGACTCAAGGGACGGCGAATACCTTAATTGTGTCGACACGAACTTTGTTCAAGAAAGGAAGTGTGTGGAGGCACTGACCGCGATCTCGCCGCGTGACTACAGCCACGTCGAGCTAACCGACATGAACTCATCGGGCCAAGCTTTTTCGGTTCAGATTTTGATTCCAACCGAACTCGTTTTTCTCAGAAGCGACGTTCTTCGAATTTAGTCTCTTCCCTGGTTTTCATTTCACCTGAGTTTAATCGGG
>JALLON010000394.1 GCA_027717925.1 Acidobacteria bacterium AH-259-G07
TCCTTACGGAAAAAATTTTCTTGGATGATCTGGTGGCGAGGTTAGGCGGGAGGTGAGCGGTTGTTGATGCCTTTCAGGTGCTCGGAAAGAGTAAAGGAAAACGTTGGGATCTGACTTCTACTATTTTTCTCGAGATCCACCTGTAAACAATCGTGCAGGGCAGGGCTGACGGAGATATTAGGATGGGAAGCCAGACAGCTGTGACAGTCATGGGTGAGGTCGGTGAAGGAAAGCGGACCGTAAGAGTTGCCTTGAGCTGTGGTCAGGGGATGCCGTGTGGCTTCGGAAAGATCGAGGAAAAGCTGAAGTTCAGCGGCCGCCGATAGGTAAACGGAGAGCAGCGCTATCAGGAAGACAACTCCAATTCGACTCAAGCTCTTCTTATTCATCGAGTGGATACACTTCATTATCGACAATTGGTGAGCCGGTCGTCAAATTCCGGCTTAGGGGTCTAACCCTACAGCACCACCGTTTCTTCGATCAGATCACCCTCTTTGAAGCGAGCCAGGCGCACGGGATGCAGATCCAACGGTTCCGTCTTTCCTTCCAGGATCAAATCGGCCAGCATCATTCCGGCAGCCGGGGAGTGCATCATTCCGTGGCCGCTGAACCCGTTAGCCAGAAAGAATCCTGTCAGCTCGGGTGCCTCTCCCAGGATACAGTGGTGATCCGGTGTAACCTCGTAAAGGCCGGCCCAGGACCTTCGAGGGTTAATTCGAGCCTGTTCCAACAGCGGCACGCGGGCTAATGCTTTCTGCGCGACGATATCGATGAAAGTGGAGTCGAATGTCAGGTTGAAACCGGGCGGTTCACTCGGATCGGACCAACCCATTAAGACTTTTCCCGATTCCTTGCGCATCAGGAATCCACTGTCTGCGTCAATGGTCATCGGAATCTTCTCGGGAATGGCAGGGAAGTCCTCGGTCATGACCAGCATCCGGCGAATAGGTTGGACAGGGACATCGACGCCTGCCATCTTCCCAATAGTTGAAGCGTAGGGTCCTGCGGCGTTGACGACACGCGGAGTGTGAATCTCTTCCCCAGGTATTGCGACTCCCTCGATCTGTCCGGACGCAGTCAGGATTTCTACCACCGGTTGACCCACCTCAATTTGGGCCCCTAGATCACGGGCTTTTCGTCCGAAACCTTCAGCAATACTGTACGAGTCCGCATAACCGTCCGCAGGGCAAAAGGTTCCTCCTCGCAGATCTTCGACTTTAACGAAGGGTGCGATTTGAAGGATCTCCTCCGGAGTGACCCACTCAACTGGAACTCCTTGGACTTTTTGAAGTTGCAGGTTTCTTCTTAATCCTTGCTCTCCCTTTTCGGTGGCTGTCAGGAAGAGGTATCCGTACTGCCGAAAGCTAATGTCGGTGTCAAATTCCTCCGTGAAATTCTGAAAAACCTGCAGGGAAATCTGAGAAAGTCGGATGTTGACGGGGGTTGAAAACTGCTGGCGGAAGCCGCCGTTTGCCCGAGCTGTGGAGCCGGTGATCCAGCTGTGCTCTTTTTCCAAAACCAGAACACGAGGACACTGCTTCCTTTTCAGATAATAGGCGACACTCAGACCGATGATTCCTGCCCCAATGATGACGACGTCGAAACTGCGAGCCATTTTGTTTTTTGTTTGGCTTTTTGAGGGGGGTCAGAGCTTGAGTTTGTAGGGGCGAGCCGTCGGCTCGCCCGAGCAAACCATTCACCGAGAACGGTTCGGGCGAGCCACCGACTCGCCCCTACGAACTCAAGCTCTGACCCCCGAGGTTTGACATCAGCAGTGTAGCATGTCATAAAAAGCTGTTTGAACGGATTACCATGAAAAGACGAAACTTTCTAAAGATCTCAGCGCTTGGCGGTCTACTGGGAAGCGCCTTTGGAAACCTCAGTTTGAGTGCCCAGCCGGAGGCGCGGCAGGCCAAAAAACGAAAATATCACCTCCGTTATGCACCGCGTTTGGATTTTCTTCGCCGGGAACTTTCCATCCCCGAACGCCTGGAATTATTTGCTGAGTACGGATTTGATGCCACCGAATATAACGGCCTCATGAGGCACGCGCTGAATGAGGTAGAAGAAATCCGAAAGAAACTCGATTCGCTCGGTATGCAAATGGGTATTTTTGTGGCCAATCCAGGCGGATGGTCTAAGTCCGGACTCTCTCACCCGGCAGAGAGAGACGAGTTTTTGGCTGAGCTCAAAAGGGCCATCGAGTATCACCGTGTCATCGGCAACAACTTCTGTACCGTCATTACCGGTCCCGAGAGGATGCACATCAGCCGGCTGAGGCAGCAAGAAAATGTGATCGAGGGCTTGAAAAGGGCAGCTGAGATCCTGGAAAAGACCGAGCTGACCATTGTGATAGAGCCTCTTAATGTTCTTGTAAACCATCCTGGTTACTTTCTAGTCCACTCTG
>JALLON010000395.1 GCA_027717925.1 Acidobacteria bacterium AH-259-G07
TTCTTCAGGGGTCAGAGTCTAGAGCTCGTTGCGGGCTTTTTACTCCCCATAATAATGAGGAAGACTTCAGTGATGCGATAAGCTTGTCAGTCGCTTTAAAACGCCTTGCCCGGAGCTGGGTGAGATCCAGAAATTTTCGTCACCTCAGAGTGACCGCGTTGTGGTCTTAAATGATCACTGGTGGCTCGCTACTGTCAGACGAAGTGGGTGCAGTGGCTGTACGGAAACGTTGGCTTTTGGTACGATCTCGGGAAAATTGTCGGGAGAGTACACTGCACCGCTCACACGAAGTGTATCTTAGCAGAGGACGTTAGTAAAACAGCCGAAAAAATCGCACGAGCTTGCCTCCCCCAAACGACGATTTCGTCAGTGGCAAGGTAAACCTATTTTCACATTTGATTCAGAGTGTGGTGAGAAGGTAAGGATCATTTCCGAGACGGGACAAGAACGCCAACCGTCACTTTTGTCGGGGTTGAGGGTATGACTACTTGCAGCTTGTATTTGTGTTGTAGTCCGACAGCGCTTTCTCATCGCGGCGGTCGAGGTTGCAGTCCGCTACAAATGCAGTTTCGCGTCTCTCCATTTCGCCCGGGTCTACGACAGCATTGTGCTGATCATACAGTTCATAGAGGCGAGCCCGGCGAAATGCCTCCACCCGCTGGCTGAAAGTGTTGAGGTATAGCTTGCTTCCACGCTGGGCGAAGATGAGCGCGGCGTCAACGTCCGGCAGTCGGTAGAACTCGTTGAATGTGAAATAGAAACATGGGGTGGCCAGGGCAATACCGTCCTCTTCTTCAGTAAGCAGGTTGACTGTTCCGTAGAGCGTGGACTCGAACTGTTCAAGGTCCACATCAGCATCTTCCGTCGACGCAACAAAAGCAGCGATTCTAAATGCCCCTTCCTCACACGGCGTCGATCGCAGCTGGTCCGCTGCCTCCTGAATTAACCCCGACATGGTGTTCGTGCGACCAAGCAGTTTCTGTTTTTCGGCAACGCCCTTCCGGAAAAGATCCTCAAGGTACTCTTCGTCCTCCGCGCGTCCCTTCACCTCGACGATATATGTGTCTGACTCGTCCCGGACTTTGTAATCGGCGCGGCGATCTTTCTCGTTGACCTGGATTCTGCCGACATCGAAGCCCTGATTTTCCAGGAAGTTTCGGACTCGCAGTTCGGAAGGATTTTCAGACTTCATCGTCTCTCCACCAAATAAGATGCCAAAAAAACCTACGTTTCAGTTCGTCAGCCAAAAAATCTTTATTGGGGTATCCATTTGACTAAGCTACCCCCAACATCTTGTGGTCCTTCGAAAAACAAACTCGGTCGAGGTAGTATGGGAGATGTTCATGACTGGTTCTTGGTGAGTGCCCATAAGCCAGCGTTTCAGCAGAGATGTGGCAAGATGAGAGCAAGCTTCAATGGTTTGTCTCCCACGCAGGCATCTTTGCGCTCCACAATGCCATTGTATCCAACACACTACATGTTGGGGGTAGCTTAGTCAAATGGATACCCCATGAAATCTTTAATACCGTTGGCCTCCGGGAGTAGAGTCCAGAAACAATCAAGAGATGCCACTTACCCCTCGGGTATTTGTTGCGAACTTAGTGCGAACTTAGAAAGAGGTGCCCGAACAAGCGCGTGATGATCGCTCTTGATTCGTCAAAACGACCCGTAGCGGATCCAGGGATGTAGCAAGTAGCCGCTGACCGCCTTGTAATGATTACCCGTATCCCGAAAACTCCACCCTCAAACCGTCAATTGCCTTGAAGTGCCTTCTGTCCCGCGTGGCGAGCGTGAGGTTTTGTTCGATGGCCGTAGCTGCGATCAGCGCATCCTCAGGGTCCAGACCGTGGGATTTGGCATACTCCTTCATCAGTTCATGCGCTCGATTACCAATTTGCTCGTTAAGCGGCACTCGCCGATATGGTGAAAGGGAGTCTTCTATCTTCCTAACTTCGCGCTTGTTCCTCGCGCCGGCTATCAGTTCCATTGCCGTGACGATGGAGTACGCCCAATCATCGAGGGATTCAAGGTAAGCGAGCGCATCCAGATCCCTTCTACTCACATCCACAAGAATGTCCGTATCCACCAAGTAAGGCACACCCTTACTTCCTGCGATACTTCCGGATCCGGTTTACGTAGTCCAACCCGTCCTTAAAATCTGTCCTATCCGCCCACATGCCGAAGAGGGGAGAATCTTTCAAAGAAGGTCGTCTCTTCTCCTCCTTCGTTTCCCTGGGCAGATAAACCTCCACCACAGTCCCTTCCCTAGCGGACACGTCTTCCAGGGGTTTGAATACGCCATCTTCATATTTCGCCTTGATAACCATATAGGCCGCCCTGTCAAAAACAGTTCCTTCTTGATTTTAACCGATTTTTGGCTTGATTCCTTGACTCCCG
>JALLON010000396.1 GCA_027717925.1 Acidobacteria bacterium AH-259-G07
AGGCCCAGATAATGCAGGCAGCACCGGTAGCGCCGAGGGCCCCAGCCGCCAGCGCCGTCATCAGTCCGATCCGGTTGAAGCCGCTCAGCCCGCCCTGCGCACTGAGACTGGCGATGGGGACGATGATGCCGATGACAAAATAAGAGACTCCCACGCACAAAAGCGCCTTCAGCGGATTGCCAAGATGGGACTGTCCCTGATGCAGCAGCACCCCGTAGGCTCCCCATGCCAACACCGCTCCCCCAACGAATATCAACCAGACCATGCGCCTCAGCCTCCTCTGTGTCTGTTGCAATGCGTCCATTATAAGCATCCTTTGCTGTCCCATCCCTCCTTCGCCTAGCTTTTCCAGGATGCGGTAATGGGAAATGGTTTTGCCAAACACGCTTGTCTCCCCCCCGACTTGACTTCTTGTAGATGGTAGACCTTCAGGGGGTTAAAGGCAATGGGAATGACAATGAGCAAGAATCCTGCTGCACGTCGGTCCAGGAGGGCAGACTCCAGGAGGGCCAACACGTCCTTCTCGGTATAGGCGTCGTCGATGTTCCAGCCGGCCAGCTGCATCAGGTACCAGTAGTCACGCAAGCCGTCCTCGCACCGAATCACATGCCGGATCGTGATCGGCGGGTCGTAGTGCGGCATTTCCGGGACATACTTGCGAATGTCATCGTCGGGGGAGAGTTTGCCTTGCTCCCCAAGCCGGTCAGGGCATTTTTACTTCTGGGAGGTAGACCCATGCCGTTATTAGGTTGCTACAAGGAACTAAGCTGGAGTGAACACAAAAAGCCCGACATTGCCTTCCAGGTCGTTTTTTCCTTCCCCACACTGAAAATCGAGCCGATCACCAAACCAGCCTGGAACTACGTGCCTCGCTCCGTACTTACGAAACGAGGCACTTAGACTAAGGTTTCTCGCCTTTACAGTTCACCGGCCCTCTCTGATCAGTTACAGCTCACCTTCGCGCTTGAGCATCTTTAGAGCCTCACGGAAGGCCCCGGCAGTATTGAGGATGTCCTCCTCGGTGTGGGCGGCGGAAAGCGTCCCCCCTGGAAAACCAGCGATGTCAACGCCGTTGATGAGCATGGCCAGCCGAAGCTTATCCACTACCCCAGGCGGATTGGTCGTCAATTCTACAAAGTCATGGCTCAATGGGTCGAAGGTCGAAGGAGTAACCTTTCTATTCTTCGGGTTGGTAAAGATATGGAAAGCAGAGAAGGTACCGTAGGCGGCCCAAGGTACCTCTTCGACTTCTAGCACCTCATTGAGTTTGGCCCGTAACATAGTTGCGGAGGTGTTTGCACGTTCGCAGGCGTTAGTCGAAGCAACGATCTCAAGCGCTGCAATTCCCGCGGCAGCAGACACTGGGTTCGCGTTGAAGGTACCCTGATGCTGAATCTTCTCTCGTCCCTCGCGCTTGGTCACGTCAAAGTCGAGGGCATCCAGGATTTCCTTGCGCCCCACGACCGCGGCCCCGGGTAATCCTCCCGCCAGGACCTTGGCCAGTGTTGTTACGTCTGGCGTGATCCCGTAGAAGGCCTGTGCACCTCCCGGTGATACGCGAAAACCCGTCACCACCTCATCGAAGATCAGCACTATGCCATGCTGAGCTGTGAGATCCCGGAGCACAGTCAGAAAATCCGGAGTGACCGGCACCCTGCTGAATACCGAACCGGTGGGCTCGAGCATGACGCTAGCGATCTCATTGTCGGTCGTTAGGACATTCCGCACCGCATCCACATCGCCCGGCGGCAGAAGCACAACTTTCTCAGCCAACGCGCGTAGCACGCCGGCTGTTGGGGAGCCGTCGAAGTGTGACCTAAAGCCCGAGGACATATGGTCGTTCCAACCGTGGAAATGGCCCTTGAAACGGACGATCTTGCTCTTGCCGGTCCAGGCCCGCGCCAGACGAACGGCCATCAGCGTGGCCTCGGTGCCGGAAGATGTAAAGCGCACCCGCTGCGCACTCGGGATCAGCTGCTGGACCCATTGGGCCCAGCGGATCTCCAGAGCATGGTTGGCACCAAAGTGAGTCCCGTGATCCAGAGCCTCATGGATCGCCGCTAGCACCTTGGGGTGATTGTGCCCCAGCAAAAGGGCGCCATGGCCTCCGAAGTAGTCGATGTACTCGTTGCCATCAACATCCCACTTGTGCGAACCCTCTGCGCGGGTGACATAGATGCCGTAGGGTTGGAGGTCACGCGAGTCGTGAGTCACACCGCTAGGGAATAGGTCCTTCGCTTCGCCTGCGAGGCGCTCTGAGCCCCGAGTCCTTTCCCGGTAGGCAGCAACGATCTTTGAATCAGATAAAACAGCATCACCCATTGCACAATCTCCGTCTAAGAATGTGCTTGCCCTTTTCCTTATAAACCTCCGCGATCCTTTC
>JALLON010000397.1 GCA_027717925.1 Acidobacteria bacterium AH-259-G07
CGTCTTGTTATGCGGATTCTTGGCGTTCATTCTTGCTGCCAGATCGCCTGTTTGCTTCCCATGCGTCGACGCGGCTTAATGGACCCACTGGACAATGGTGCTCAATCGGAGGGCGACTACTTATGATTGCCAAAAGATGTGGCAAAGCTCGCATCTCACACCCTGGAGTAGCAAAAATGGCCGATAGGAAAAATGAAATTGCCAAGTGCGCATAGAGGTAAACAAGCCACGCGATCATAAACCAAGCCAGAGGCGGCCCCCAGAAGGTTTCGTAAGCCATATAGCTAAGGATTGACGCCACGAATGCACAGGCAATGACTGCAACCTGGGGCCATCGCCCCCAGGTTCTGCCAAACCCGATGTTGATTACATAAGAAAATAGATACAACGCTGCAAATGCCCAAGGCCACAATCCATGAATATCTGGAAATCGGGTAGCGACCTGCGCGGGGCCGGCTAGAATCAGTGACACAAGAAACCATCCACACGTAGCCCCAAAGACCAGCCGTACCAACCTGCCAATAGGGCCGGGTCGTGTCAGTGTTCCAGGCTCAACAAAGCTGCGTTCTAATTCCATTTACTGCTTCTTGGCCTAACGTCCTGCCAGTAACCTGCGAGCGAAGCGAGGCAGGTTCACTGGCCGGTTAGACGTTCTCACTCTGCGGACTCTCGCTAGAGCCCATTTCAGTATCCTTCGGTACTTCCAGAAGTCCCACCTTTGCTTCGGCCTTCTCTGTCATGCTCACCACCTCCGCCTCGGTCGTGTTCGCCGTAGCTCTCTCCACCATGTTCACTGCCATCGCGATCGTGTTCGCCTCGACTCGCCCAGAGGCTGGCTGAGTCATGGTTCTCGACGGTTCTGGCATCTCTTGAACAACCGCAAATAACGGTTACCAACATGACGGCAATCGCGGCGAGGGTTCTTTGAATGATTCTCATCAGTGTCTTCCCTTTTGAAACGTCTAACAGTGCATATACTGATCAGCATAGTGTCACAGTTGTCAGCATCGATAAGAACTACCCTCAGGCTGATCCCAACTCAGAAAGATAGTTCGCAAAGTTCGCACCCAATTCGCACCCAAATTGCGAAACACAACTCATAGAACATAAATAAGTTAACCCAATAGTTCGCAGATTCGCAGGGGATAGGCATATCTGCTCTGTTTGGCCTTATAGAAATTGCGATTCCGGGACGGGATCGACGCACGGCGACTTTCCACGCGCCCTGCCCTCCTCGTGGAGTGCCGTCTCGGAATCCACCCCTAATTTTCCCTTACCCATTGGTATGACTCGATTCGAGATCGCTCACTGAGGGCCATTCTACGAGGCGATTTTTCCCGTAAAAGCGAAAATCGGTCGTGCCCGGCCAGAATCTCGCTGAGTCAGTGACCATCTTTAGTGTATATCAAGAAGTCATGGAAGATGCCGGTCTCTCATTGACGGGGATCGTACGGGGTGTTTTCGGATGGATTTCTAGGATCCCACAGCCGAATCTCAATATAATGGCGGGAAATGGCTAATTTAGCCCCGCTTCCGATACATGAGCCGCCGGAGTTTTCATCGAGCCAATGTTGTAAACGGTTAGCCGCTGCCATCATTTCTCAAGCCATCCGTGAAGCTTCCAACAATAGCCGCCGGGGAGCTAAGTACCCATCTTGGGTCCAATCCCAAGCAATGGACTTTCTCCTTAACGATGGTGAGGGATTCGGATTCTGGTGTCGTATCCTGGGTGTCGATGCAAGAAGGACGCGACAGGCTCTTCAGTTACGTTTGAATCATGGCAAATGAAAACATGGAGGCTTGGCAGACCGCGGTTATGTAAAGAACTTTAAAAAACCGAAAAGGCCTGGATGTTTCTCAAATCCTTTAGGGTCAAGCTAGCTTGTGCGTTGAGTGAGTGAGGCACATTCAAACTAAGCGCGAGAAGCACAGCTGCATATCGCTCGCTAAGGTTCAACTGTTTCACAAGAGCGCAACTTTCGACACCAATAATTTCGATAATCCTGTGACGTGATGCATCGGGAAGAAAGAACAGGGACAACACTTCTTTACCGGCATCTTCATGCAACACGTCCAGAACCCTGTGATGGAGCAAAAACTCGCTATATCGAACCAGATCAAGCCAAATGCTTTTGCCTTTTTTAAATTCAAGTAGGTACTCGCCCCACTTTCCATCCCAGTACCTTCCCTTCTGTAGTTCGATTCCTAACGTTTGGCAAATACCGGCTTCGTACCAACTCTTCTTGCCAACCCATTCACCCTCCAACCTATACAACGCCCCTATGCGGGTAAAACAGCACTCTTACTGCAGCGAGGGAGGGTTTCCGAAAATTCGCTATAGTCGTTGAAACCATTCTGAGGAGACGTGATGAATGTAA
>JALLON010000398.1 GCA_027717925.1 Acidobacteria bacterium AH-259-G07
TGACTGTATCCTACGGGTGGGTTAAGGACAGCGATACGGTAACCTTTCCTGATATACAGTTTCTCAGCAAGTGGTCGACTCATGGCTTTCCGATCCCCCAGCCGTATTTAACTCCCTCGACAAAGTTTTAGCGAACATGGTTGGAATCTTAGAAAGAGAGGAGGCTAAAGGCAAGGCAACTGGTTTATATAATTTAATCGGAAAGATATATGGAGGCCATTTCACCTGCTACATTTTACCTACTATATGAGGCTTCCAAATCAGGGCGGGAAATTCATTCTTAGCAGGTCTTGGAAGCGAGGGTCGTCGCGGAGGGACCTAACCTTTAACTGATCTTCTACAGTTTGGGCCACACTGTTGCTCGCAAACCCGCGTGCTTGTTGGCTTGCCCTCCTTGAGGCGGCATGGACCTAGTGCCACATTTAAGGTCGTTCAGCCCGCTTTATGCCAATTAAATAGCGGCTTACACTTTGTCAGCTTATAGTGGTAATATTCACGGTTATGTTTGTGCGAGCCAAAAAAGTCGCTCAGCGGGTCTATTTGCAGATCGTGGAAAATCGCTGGGAGAAGGGAAAGGTCCGCCAACGAGTCCTGGCGAGCCTGGGACGCTTAGATCGTCTTCAGCAATCGGGCCGCCTGGATTCTCTGGTGGAGTCGGCCGCTCGTTTCTCCCAGTCGTTGCTGGTAATTTCCGCCCACCGCGGGGGGAAGCTGGCCGCCCTGGTCAATCGGCGCATCGGTCCGCCTCTAGTTTTCGAACGGCTTTGGAAGGAGACGGGTTGCCGGCAAGTCATCGAGTCGGTGGTTAAGGGGCGCCGTTTTCAGTTTTCCGTGGAGCGAGCTGTCTTCCTCACGGTGCTTCATCGCCTTTTCGATCCGGGTTCGGACCGGGCCGCCGAGAAGTGGAAAAAGGCCTACCGGATGGAAGGGACGGAGCATCTTCAGCTTCATCACCTGTACCGGACCATGGCCTGGTTGGGCGAGGAGCTTCTCGCCTGCGAGCAAGTCGCTGCCACCCCCTTCGCACCTCGCTGCACGAAAGACGTGATCGAGGAGCACCTGTTCGGGCGACGTCGCCACCTTTTCAGCACTTTGGATTTGGTTTTCTTTGACACCACCTCGATCTACTTTGAGGGACAGGGCGGCGAGAGCATCGGCCAGCGAGGCAAGAGCAAGGACCATCGCCCCGATTTGCCCCAGATGATCATCGGCGTGGTCCTGGATAGTGAAGGAATGCCGATTTGTTGCGAGATGTGGCCGGGAAACACGACAGACGTGAAGACGCTCATTCCCGTCGTGGATCGACTCCGGAAAAGATTCTCCATTGAGGGTATCTGCATCGTGGCCGACCGGGGCATGATCAGCCGAGAGGTCCTGGCTGAGTTGGAATCGGAGGAGCGGCGCTGGGAGTTCATTTTGGGAGCCCGAATGCGCAGCGTCAAGGAAGTCAATCGGGAGGTCTTGAGTCGAGCAGGGCGCTACCACGAAGTGCGCTCGCCCCGGAGCAAGTCCAAGGATCTGGCCCCCTTGAAGGTCAAGGAAGTTGTGGTGGAGGACCGCCGCTACATTGTTTGTCTGAACCCAGAGCAAGCCCGCACCGATGCCGCCACTCGAGAGGCCATCCTGGAATCTTTAACCAAGAAACTCAAGCAAGGGGACAAGTCTCTGGTGGGCAACAAAGGCTACCGGAAGTATCTGAAGAGCGGGGGCGGCTTTGAAATCGACGAGCAGAAGATCGCCGAAGACGCCCGCTATGACGGCAAGTGGGTCTTGAGAACCAGCACGGAACTGGAGGCTGCCGAAGTGGCCCTCAAGTATAAGCAGCTGTGGATGGTGGAGGAGATGATGCGTTTCATCAAGTCGATTCTGGAAACCCGACCCATTTATCACCAGTGTGACGAGACGATCCGAGGACATGTCTTTTGTTCTTTTCTGGCGCTGATCCTGCGCAAGGAGTTACAGGATCGGCTGGAGGTGGCCGGGCGGACACTCGAGTGGTCTGACGTGGTTCAAGACTTGGACTGTCTGGAAGAGATGGAGGTTGAGAAACACGGAAAACGTTTTGTGCTGCGCAGCGAAACCCAGGGGGTGGCCGGCACCGTATTCCAGGCCGTTGGCGTAGCCCTCCCCCCCGACGGTGCGACAAATCGAATCGGTCAGTGAATGAGCGGGCGAGTTTTGTGCGAAGAAGCCAAAAACCTAGTGCCAAGCCCTATCACTGTGCTTTTAACTCATTGTTAAACAAGAACTTGTATTTCAAAACTGTAGAAGATCAGTTTAAGGCTGATGAGGCCGCTCTGGCGAGCACACTGTATTCACTGTATTAGCTCGTAAAGAGCTTAACCAGCGCAAAGACGTGTGCTAGAGCGAACAATG
>JALLON010000413.1 GCA_027717925.1 Acidobacteria bacterium AH-259-G07
GCTGAGGACTCAAACTATCTGGCAGCCGCCCGCTCCTCTGACGATGGGTATACTTGGACGAACCCCACTTCGATCGGTGCTTTCAGTGTCACGCCGCATCTGCTTGCCCTGGACAACGGTATGGTAGCGGTGCTCTACGGGCGTCCAGGCCTGCATATACGCGCTTCAACTGATAGCGGTCAGACCTGGAGCGAGTCCATTCCGCTGGTGGGTCCTCCCGAGGCAGAACTCGGCATAGAAGAACTGCAAGAAGCCCTGGATGCAACCCTCAACATTGGGGTAGAAAAGTTCACTTGTGCCAACACTGACATAGTCGTGACCGGTCCAGACCGCGTCCTCGTGGCTTATTCCGACTTCCAGTACAAAGATCGGCACGGTGTTCGCCGCAAAGCCATCAAGGTACGCGAAGTGATAGTGACCCCCCCGGCGATGTCCAACTAAACAGGGAAGTCGCAGGAGGCATTGAGGAAGTACAAGCGGGAGATTCAGCCGGAATTGATGTCTCCCGAATCCGCCCCCCGTGGGAAATAAATCGGGACCAAATAGAGGCGATCGTTGAGTTCGACGGAGCCGCAAACTTCGTTCGCACGGTCTTTCAAAGATATTTTGGTGCAACGCCGAAGACTAAAGTCGCTAACCGATCGGACATATTGTAGTAGCTGTGGCGCACTCCCTCCGGGGTGAAAAATCCATCGCGCGGATGCAATTCAAACCAGCTACCGGTCTCTGGCAAGTAGATGTTGACTCTCCCTTCGATGACAACAGCAACTTCGTCACCGGAATGCGTCTCCGGGTCTGAAGTGGATCCTGGCAGCAAGGTGAACATACCCATTGTCAATCTGTCTGTACTGACAAACAGCGAGACGCGCACTGGTGGCGCATCACCTTGAATGATGTGCAGCCAATCGGACGGGCGCAAAACCTTGATGGTCTCTCCCTCGCTCGCCTCCTGAGTGTTCCAGGGCCAGTTCTGCATCAGCTCGTAGCGGCGATCCTGGATTTTCTCCGGCGGCGGCGCGGAGCGCGATAACTCATCGGGGCTGATGCCAGCCGGAACCGGCGCGAAGGCTTCCAGTACCAACGTCTCGCCCGTGGTGAAGTTGTAGCCATAGTGCCACGTATTCCTGCGGAAATGTAAGACGTCACCTTGCTTGGCGACACACACCTCGCCGGTCTGAGGGTTATGCAGGGTCAAACTGCCTTGTAAAATATAGTATCCTTCGTCAGCGTCGTAGGTGGGCTTAAAGGAATTGGAATGTCGCCAGTAAGCGCCCGGACGGAGCGAGAACATGATGAAGTGGATTTTGTCACTGGTCGTGTAGAGCCAGTCGGCGACCTGACCCGATTTCTCGTCTCCCCAGAGCCAGCGTGGCACGTCATTGTATCTCAGCAGTGTTGGTTCCTGCGGCCGAGAAAGTTCAGATGTCTCAGTGCTCATCGTTATGTCCTCCCAACGGTCCTGTTCAAAATGGAGCTTCCGGCATCGCCGAGAATTGCTCCAAACTGCGCCCCTTCATCCATGCTGGGGAGAGGCCCAAAAATAGTACTTAACTGGCCTGGCCAGCTATAAACTCAGCTCGGCAAACAGAATACCAGAGTCTCGTACTCAATCGAACCCTTGCGTGGCTTCGTCCTGTTCATCTCCAAAGCGACAACCTCCACACTGTTGCAAGAAGTCCGCCTAGATCGGCGACCACCCGAACTTGACGTTCGGTTTTTCGGTCCTGCCAGATCAGACTGCGCGCGGGAACGGTTGGCCCACATGATTCGCAATACAGTAGATACTTAGGCCCAATATCTTTAACATAGAGTTGGTTTACTGAAGAATTAATAGCCAGAGAAACTGAAAATTCTTGCTTTTTCTTAAGCATTAATGACCTTCATTTAGCTGGGTCTCCATTTCGATTATGAAGAGAATGCTTCTTCCAAAATGGTCGCTCTATGCTTTCCTCAGCGTCTTCTGGTGGGGAGTCTACGGGCTTCTGGCAAAAATTGGATCCGTCAATACCTCTCCCTCTCAAATGCAGATATTATTCACGGTGGGTACGTTCCTGCTGGTTGTCCCGGCGCTAATGCGTACCGGTGTGAAGGTAGATGGCGACAGGGTTGGAATCACTTACGCGACGCTTATCGGGCTGTTGGCAGGGTTAGGAAACCTGGCCTATTTTGCTGCCCTCGAGACTGGTAAGGCTTCGGTCGTTGGAACCCTTACATCGATATACCCGGTGCTGACAGTCTCTCTTGCTGT
>JALLON010000004.1 GCA_027717925.1 Acidobacteria bacterium AH-259-G07
TGATTCAAAAATGGCACAAACCTGGCACAAAATTTTCTGGGGTAGGCTGAAAGGCACGTCCCCAACGGGATTTGAACCCGTGTTTCCGCCTTGAAAGGGCGGTGTCCTAGGCCAGGCTAGACGATGGGGACGGTGAATAAAAACGTAGAATTCTAGCACGGGCCCCAAGGCTTGTCTATTTGGCGAAAAGGACTGAAAGGACTGAGTGACCGAAAGGCTGAGAAGGGCTGAGTCGTCAAATTTCCGGCTGGTTGCTGTTTCTTGATTCTTCTCTGGCTTTTATCCCCCTGGTATGGTAAGAAAAAAACGTCATTAAGAACGATAGGAGGAGAACTCAATGACTTACATTGTCACCGAACGATGTGTAGGTTCCCGTTACACCGAATGTGTGGCTGACTGCCCAGTGGACTGTTTTTACGAGCTTCAAGATCCCCACATGTTGATCATCAACCCGGATGAATGCATTGATTGCGATGCGTGCGTGCCTCTTTGCCCCGTCAACGCGATCTATCCGGAAGCGGAAGTGCCCGACGAACATGCGGAATGGGTCGAAAAGAATGATGCGTCCCTGTGTACGGATGACAACCGAATTACCGACACTCTAGCGGAGCTTGATGGCGCCCTCACCATAGACGAAGTGAGACAGAAGGAAGAGGAAAAGTTTGGTTACGCCCTGACGGACCCCTCCGGCGCGGCTCACTGACGGGACTTTTTGGGCCGCCCTGCGGATTTCTTACCAGCTCGTTTCCCGCTAACATTCTGGATACTCTCTGCCATCTCACCAAGACGCTGGTAGACCAAGAAATGAATGGACTCGGGTGGGTAAGTTCCGTCTGACTGCAAGTCTCCTGCTTTTCGTCCGGTTAAGATCTCCAAGCCCTCATCAGCTGTTTTGACGGCGTAAATATGAAACTTCCCTTCCCGAATAGCCTCGATGACTTCGCTTTTCAGCATCAAGTTTTTAACATTCTGCTTTGGAATCATCACACCCTGTTCGCCGCTCAACCCACTTGCCTTGCAGGTGTGGAAAAAGCCCTCGATTTTTTCGTTCACCCCGCCGATCGGTTGAATCACACCCATCTGATTAATGGAGCCCGTGACCGCAATGGACTGCTTTAGCGGAACGCTGCAAAGACTGGAAAGGATTGCGTAGAGTTCAGTCGAGCTGGCGCTGTCGCCATCCACGCCTGAATAAGACTGCTCAAAGCAAATGCTCGCATTGAGGCTCAGAGGCCGCGCCTGACCGTACTTGCCATGAAGATAACCACTTAAGATCAGGACTCCCTTGTCATGAATGTTACCGCTCAGCTTCGCTTCTCGTTCGATATTCACGATCCCCTTATCTCCAACGCTGACCTGAGCAGTAATCCGAGTGGGTTTTCCGAAGGAATAATCCCCCAGCTGATACACCGACAATCCGTTGATTTGACCAGCTTTCTCGCCGCTGGTTTGGATCAGAATCGAGCCTTCATCGATCATCTCTTGTAATCGTTCCTCGACCAGATTTGAACGATAAATCTTCTCTTCAATCGCCTTTCGCACGTCGTCGCTGGCCACGTACTGGCGCCCGTTCTGAGAAGCCCAATAGCTTGACTCACGAATCACGTCGGCCACGTCGCTGAAACGCAAAGTCAAACGTGTCTGATCGGAAACCATGCGAGAGCAGTGCTCAATTACAGTCGCGACAGCTTGCCGGTCAAAGTGCTTCAATTTCTCTTCATCACAACGCTTCTTGACATAGCGGGCATACTCCATCACTCGCCGCTCATCCTTGTGGGTGATGGTGTCGAAATCCGCTTTGATCTTGAAAAGCTTTTGAAAGTCCTCGTCCAGGTTGTACAGCAAGTTGTAGAGCTGGATGCTGCCAAGGACAATGATTTTAAGATCAACCTGGACCGGCTGAGGTTGAAGTCCGGCAGTGGCGATGAATCCATACTGCTCGCCGACATCCTCAATCTTGACTTCCCCGTTTTGGATCACGCGCTTTAAAGCCTCCCAGGCAAAGGGGGAAAGAAGCACATCCGCGATATCTAAAATCAAGAATCCACCGTTGGCCTGAATCATCGAACCCGCTCGAATCATGGTGTAATCCGTATAGAGCGTCCCCATACTGGCTTCTCTTTCCATAAACCCAATGAGGTTGCGATAGGTCGGGTGAGACTCAAGGAAGACCGGGGCACCTTTTTGTTTTGAATGATCCACCAGGACATTCACCTGGTAGCGATCCGAGGCGCTTCGTGAAGCTGCCGCGCGTGCACCCTTGACAGGAGGTTGTGACTGTTCTTGTTCACTTCCAAGAAAATCACTGAGATTGTCCAAAACATCCTCTTGAACTTCACCCAGATACTCCACGATCCCTTTGCACTTTTTGTATCTGCTTTGCAGATTTTCCAGGAGATAGCCCAGAGCAACCAGGGCCACCCTGCGGTTCAGCTCCTTGATACGCTTCTGGGTCTCTTGCTGCACATCTCGAATCTCTCGATGGATGTCCTGCATGACTTCAGAAAGTTCCTCTTGCTTGCGTCGGATCTTTTCTTGTTCCTCCTCCGATAGGTTTTCAAAATCCACCGGGCTCATTTCTTCCCCACCACGCATAGGAATGGTTAAGATTTGGGGGCCCTCTCCCTTTATCAAGAGTTGTCTCTGGCGAGCCTCTGCTTGAACTCTCCCGATCAATTCCCCTCTCTTCTGCTGAAATCCCTGAACAATTTCGTCTTGCTGTCTTTCGTAATCTTCGCTCTTAAAGGCTTTAGGGATCTCCTCTTTTAGATTGAGCACCAGCTCTTCCATATCCCGTTTGAACTCACAGCCGACACCGGGAGGGACTTTTATGACACGGGGGTGATCCGGTTGGCTGAAGTTGTGCACATAGAAGATATCGGGAGGGGTTTCTCGCTCACTGGCAATGCGCTCCACGAAAGATTTGATCAGCGACTTTTTACCTGTTCCCGGGATTCCAGCGGCGTAAATATTATAGCCAAAGGAGCTCATACCAAGGCCAAATTCGATGGCCTTCACGGCACGGCTCTGGCCAATAATGCCCTCCAAAGAATCCAACTGCTCGGTATTCTCAAAATCCAACTGCTCAATGTCACAAAGAGAGCAAAGGTCCTCGGGTTTAAGCTCATACCGGTTTTTTCCTTCTTGGATCTCTTTCATGCTGTTCTCCCCACGCGGGGCAAAATTCGAACACTTTGCCCCTATGCAAGTTTATCACCCTAACAATAAATACGCCTTCTGGGAGTCTCATTTTGGTTGGCCCGGAGTCCGTGTCATAATGATTCCCGGCTTCTTATGGACGGGTCAGTCTGTTGACGGCCGAACTGGAAAAGTTGGGAACAGTCTTATGCAGCTTGATGCTCTGGCCTTCGGTGCTCATCCGGACGATGTGGAACTCTCATGTGCAGGAACTCTTATCAAACTCCATTGCAGAGGATATAAGACCGGAGTGATTTCACTCACCCGTGGTGAACTGGGAACACGCGGCTCTGCCAAAATCCGAGCCGAAGAGTTCCAACAGGCGGCTGAAATTATGGGCCTCTCGACTCATACAATCCTGGACATCCCCGACGGAAACATCGAAGCCAACTGGGAAAATAAGATCAAGGTCATTTGCAAAATTCGGGCGCATAAACCTAAAATCGTCCTTGCTCCCTTTTGGGAGGATCGGCATCCTGATCATGGGCACACCTCACACTTGGTGCGTGAGGCAGCCTTTCTGGCCGGGTTGAAAAGGATCGAGACTAATCAGGAGGTACATCGTCCCTACAGGGTCATATACTACCCATGCCGATTCGAGTTTCGGCCTTCCTTTATCGTGGACATTACTGAGTTTCATGATCGCAAAATGAAAGCGATTCAGGCTTACAAATCACAGTTTCACAATCCAGAAAAAGGCAAATACGGTGAAGAGGAAACGAACGTCAGTCGAGCAGAGTTCCTGGAGGCCATCCTCACCCGCGCCAAGCAATATGGGTCCCATATTGGAGTGAGTTACGGCGAACCTTTTCTGGTCCGAGAGCCGCTCCGATTGGACGATCCGGTCGCATCTTTTGGCCCGGAGTCTTTGCAAGGCTTTCTCTGAGGATTTTGGCAGTGAAAATCGGCATTACTTGTTATCCAACCCATGGTGGAAGTGGCGTCATTGCTTCGGAATTAGCGCTGGGCCTGGCACAGGGCGGCCACGAAATTCACATCGTCAGTTACGCTACTCCCTTTCGACTCCGTTCTTTTCATCAAAATGTATTCATTCACGAAGTCGAGGTGACGTCTTATCCGCTCTTCAAGTACCCCCCTTACGCCTTATCACTGGCGACCAAATTGGTCGATGTAGCCAGAGAATACGGACTCGATCTCATTCACGCCCACTATGCAGTCCCTCATGCAGCCAGTGCCTATCTGGCGAAGGAAATCCTGCGCTCTAAGAGGCTGAAAACGATCACCACGCTTCACGGGACCGATATTACTCTGGTGGGAACGGACAAATCGTTCTATCAAGTGATCAAGTTCACCATTGAGGAGTCGGACGGCGTGACTGCCGTCTCCAGATATCTTCAGAAGCGAACCATTGATGAGTTTGATATCCGCCGCGAAATTCGGGTCATTCCTAATTTTGTAGACACCGGGCGATACAAATGGGATTCCAGCAATTGCACCAGAGAACACTTCGCACCCAAAGGAGAAAAAATTCTGATGCACGCGTCCAATTTTCGTCCCGTAAAAAGAGTCACCGACGTGGTGCGAATTTTTGCCCGGGTTCGAGAGCAAATGCCGGTTAAGCTACTTCTGGTGGGTGAGGGCCCGGAAAGATTATTCGTGCAGCAACTTGTCAAGGAACTTAAGCTCTCAGATGACGTCCTGTTTCTTGGGGAACAAGATTACCTCGAAAAACTCATGAGCTGCGCCGACCTGTTTATCTTGCCGAGTGAGCAAGAAAGTTTCGGCCTGGTTGCACTTGAAGCCCACTCTTGCGGCGTACCGGTCATTGGAACGCCGATTGGGGGTTTGCCTGAGGTGGTGACCGATGGGGAAACAGGTTTCCTGCTTCCGGTAGGGGACATTGCAGGCATGTCCACAAAAGCCGCGGAACTCTTGAACAATAGCGAGCTGTATGGCGCCTTTCAGAAACGTGCACGGGAACGAGCTGTTCGCTGTTTTGACAGTCAACTGATCATTCCCCGCTACCAGGCGTTCTACGAAGAAATCTTGAACTCAACTCAACACTCCTCATGAAATCGAAATCTCTGCTTTGTGTTCTTACGACTGCCACCGCGCTCGCGACTCTGGCTGTCTTCTTGGTTCCACTCTCCGCACAGCTGCAGCCCCTCGTGTACGACGAAGGGGCTTTGGGACTCGCTTTTGCACTCAGGAAGTTACCCACTACAGCCGGCTTCCTGCACACAGCCGCCCATCCCGATGATGAAGACAATTCCCTGCTGGTCATGTTAAACCGCGGAGGCGGAGTGCGAACCGGCTTATTGACTCTAACGCGCGGCGGTGGTGGTCAAAACGAAATTGGTCCTGAGCTGTTCGAAGCCCTCGGGATTCTTCGAACCGAAGAACTGATGTCAATGCATCGCTATGATGGTGCCCACCAATTTTTCGGGCGCGCATATGACTTCGGTTACTCCTTCAGTGTTGAGGAGACTTTCGAAAAATGGGGCAAGGCGGACATCTTAAGTGACGTTGTTCGTGTGATCCGTACTTTTCGGCCGGATGTGATCGTCACCCTCCCACGAACAGGAAGGGGGGGTGGCCAACATCATCAAGCGGCTGCCCGAATTACCGTAGAGGCATTCCGGGCAGCGGCCGATCCGAGCCGCTTCCCACAACAAATCGAAGAGGGGCTGCTCCCCTGGCAGGCTAAGAAAATCTACGAGCGATACCGCTGGAGCACCACGCGAAGAGTACAGGATGAGGATGAGCGGAAAGCCATCAGAATGGAGACCGGCGTTTTCGATCCCCTGCTTGGCAAAACCTATCTGCAAGTCGGAATGGAGGGACGTTCTTACCACCGCTGCCAGGGTATGGCCCAAATCATCCCACTGCCGCGAAGACGCGCTTCTCAGTGGATGCTGGCCGATACTGCAGTTGAAATCGATCCTGATGAGAATGATCTCTTTGACGGGATGGATACGAGCCTGTTCGCCCTTGAACAGTACGCCAAAACACAAAGCGACAAGGTTGCCTTTCTGCATGAGGACCTGGTCGCGATTCAAAAACACATTGACGCCGCAGCGGCTGCCTACAGTTTGGATTCTCCTGAAGGGACATCCCCCGCCCTGGCGGCGGGTTTGAATGCTTTGCGAGCTCTGCGCAAGAAAATCGAGGCCAGCAGGCTGGATAATCCGGCCAAATACCAGATCCTCTTCATGCTCGACAACAAGGAAAAGGACTTCAGCGAAGCACTTCGATTTGCCCGTCAACTCTCACTTGAAGCTCTGGTAGATGACGGAACGGTCATCCCGGAACAACAATTTGAATTAACGGTCACGATCGCCACCGGGAGCCCCGCTCCTGTCGACATCCGTGCAATTCATATTGATTCTCCCAGGGGCTGGTTGATCGAAAGCGAAGATGAGTCTCCCACCGAGGTTCCCGCCAACGGGGTGGTGAGACAACGCTTCAAGATCACCGTGCCCGAAAGTGCCGAATCGACGCGGCCTTACTGGCGGCGAAACCCAAGTGTGGATCGCTACCATCTCTTGAAGCCCCAAGATTCAACTAGAGCATGGAGTCCGCCTGCTGTCGCGGTCAAGGTCCTCTATCGCACCGATGGTACCGAAACAACACTCGAGCGCTCCGCCCAGTATCGCTACGAAGGGCCCTGGGTGGGTGGAGAGCAGCGACATGAAATCATGGTCGTACCCGCGGTTTCATTGAGAGTCGACGCCAAGATTGGAGTCATCCCCCTTGAACAGGCCGCAAAAGGACGGGAGGTGCGCGTCACAGCTTTGTACAACGGCAAGGCTTTGACTTCGGGAACGGTTGAACTCAAGGTGCCGCCGCAATGGGATGCCGTACCCGATACGGCTTATTTTTCATTCAGTCGCGAAGGAGAGTCCATCACCAGGAAATTTCAGATCATTCCCAAAGACCAGATCTCAGCCGGTAACTTTGAAATTACCGCGATCGGACACTTTAACGGTCAGCGCTATCAAGAGGGTTATCAGATCATTGACTACCATCACATCCAGCGGCGGGTGCTTTACCGTCCTTCCACGATGGTGGTTAAAACGGTCGATGTGAAGATCAAGCCTGGTTTGAGAATCGGTTATGTGATGGGAGTTGGCGATCAAGTCCCAGAAGCGCTCAAACAGCTTGGGCTGGACTTCAAACTCCTGAGCCAAGAAGACCTTGCATTTGGTGACCTTCAGCACTATGACGTGATTATGACCGGAGTACGTGCCTACCTGAACCGAGAAGATCTAAGAGGCCACAACCATCGGCTGCTGGACTGGGTAAAAGACGGCGGCACCATGATTGTTCAGTACAACAAATTTGAGTTCAACCAAGCCGCTGAAGGACGCCAAGGCAGGCGCCGCATGAGCGATAGTCCTTACTCCCCATATCCTGCGCAGGTAGGGACAGGGCGGGTTACCGACGAAAATGCTCCAGTGAAAATTTTGGAGCCCGAACACCCTGTCTTCAATACTCCCAATACAATCACAGAAGAGGACTGGGCGGGATGGGTTCAGGAACGTGGACTCTACTTTCTCGGTAAAAAAGACGCTCATTACCGCGATCTTCTCTCCATGGAAGATTCCTTTGAACACAATCGAGGCGTCCGACTGGGAAGCCTTGTGGAGGCTCACTATGGGCGGGGCCGATGGATTTATGTCGGTTTAGGGCTGTGGAGACAGCTTCCCGCCGGTGTGCCGGGAGCTTATCGGATTCTGGCCAATCTGCTGAGTCTAGGGGAGTAAGCCCGGCCGCCACAACTGTGGCCTCACCGCAGATACTGATTCTGCGAAACCAATTTGCCCGGTATCGCATCTAAGGATTGATTCGCGAGAACTTGGCCCTCAGGTTGAACTTGACCGAGTGGAAATTTATAATGGCTCTTAGTTTGAGGTAGTTGCATGGTTAACCGAAAGGCCCGAGTTAATCTCTAAAGAAGTCAAAAACCGCACTCGTCTCTTTTCTCCATTTAATCATCAGCCCAAAAAACGTCAGTAATTTGGAGGTAAGAGTAAGAGCATGCTTTGGAAGAGTTTCTCAATTTTGAAGAAGATAAGTGTAAAGGGAAGAAAAAAGCTGAAGAGAATAAAAAGAGGTGACAGGAGTTTCATTATGAGTTTAAGAGAGAAAGCCAAGTGGTGGTCCTTGATACTCGTGGTCGGCTTACTGGCTGGATTGCTGTCTTTTGCGTACCGGACTGACTACTGGAAGATGGAAAGCGAAATTGCTGCTCTCAGCGAGAAAAATCAGGTGCTGATTGCAGAAAACCAGCGCTTACGTTACATCAACAATCTTGCAGTTGAGTTTTCAATGGATCCGATGATCGTGGAGTTGGTTGAGCACTATTCTCATGAATACCTCAAGGGAAATGGACCCGAGTGGAGGCTGTTGAAAACTCCCGAGTTCATGACCTACATTATGTTGTCTCTGATCTACGCCGAGTCAAAGGGGGACGCCTCTGCTGTTGGAGACAGAGGACGGGCTCGAGGTCTCACCCAGATCTGGGTCTCAACTGCCAGGGATTATGGTGAGGTTACCGCCGAAAAGTTACTTGATCCAGAGACCAATATTTCTTTTGCTTTCAAGCACTTCCACCATTTACTCAAAAAGTACAGTGGAAATTTGGCTCTGGCGCTATATGCCTGGAACCGTGGATCCACCAAGGTCGACAAGCTCCTGATCTACGGCAGATCACCACAAAACGGCTACGCAAGAAAGGTTTACCAGGCCGCCTTGTTCAACAACCGCGATATTCTGAAATAAGCTAAAAAGTGTCGTCAGCGAGGGTTTTGCAAGCCAGGAAAGCTTGGGTAAGATTAGACATGATGAACGTCACAAACGTGGCCTTGGCGTTGGGAGCCAGCCTGACCGCGGGCCTGAACCTGTATATCACTATACTGACTTTGGGCTTGATGGATTACTTTGAAATCCTCGATCTTCCCGAGAACCTGGAAGTCCTATCCAACCCATGGGTTCTGGTCACGGCTGGTGTCCTCTTCACGATCGAGTTTGTGACCGACAAGATACCCTACCTCGACAACACCTGGGATGCCATTCACAGCTTCATCCGGATTCCAGCAGGCGCCGTGCTGGCGGCCTCAGCCCTGGGGGATGCTCCTGAACATCTCATCTGGGTGGCGGCTCTAGTGGGAGGATTTGTAAGCCTGGCAGCGCATGGGGCCAAGGCCTCGACCCGTTTGGCCATCAATACGACCCCTGAGCCCTTTACAAATTGGTTTGTGAGTCTTTTCGAGGACACTTTGAGTTTGGTGGTTCTTTGGCTAGTCTCCACCCACCCTTACCTCGCTTTGGGGCTGATCGTTTTGTTAGTCGGCGGCTGTCTGACCCTGATTTATTTGTTCTATCACTTTTTCAAAATGCTGTTCCGCAGGCGAGAACCCTCGATCCAACCGCCGCCCTGAGAAATTGCTCTTTAGGACTTATCACATGTTCTCGGCAATTTTCCGCAAAATCAGGTCTCTGTAGTGCCAAGGCGATTGCTGATGGGGCAGCCTGACATTGTCCGTGGTACAAAATGGACGCAGGTCACGAGGCCTGACCACAAATTCCGACAAAGTGAGAAACGAAACTGCCAAATCAGTCTCTAATATAGAATAGAAGATCTAATTTTTAGGAACTCAGAAGGGGGAACGATGGGAAAAGCTGACTTAACGGACATGTTGCTCGGATCTAAATCGAACTCGGAATTGGGGCAAGCGCAATCCGTAGCCCCTCGAAACTCCGAGAAAAAGCCGCTGCTCTGGATCGCGGTTTCGGTAGTCGCTCTGCTTTTGGGCGCAACGTTGATTTACTTTATCAATGACCTGAGTCGGCAGCAAGCACTTCAGCTCCAGGCTTTTCAGACCCATACCGAGCAGATGAGCCAGGCTTTACAGCTGATTGAGCGGCGACTGGACGGCGATGCGGACCAGATTGCGGATCTGGCGTCCCAGATCCAGGTGACGATGGGGCGGGTCGGCGTGACCCAGCGGGAACTGGCCCGGGCCCGGGTGCTGGCCCAGCAGCTCAAAAAGGAACAGCAGCAAAACGTAGCGACGCTCTCTAAGGAAATCCAGCAAAAAGCGAACGCCGAAAAGGTCGCTCAGTTGGAGCAACAATCCACCCGGAAGTTTGAAGGTGTCGACCGTGAAATCAGCGGCGTGAAAGAAGATGTCAAGAGTACGCGTCAGGAACTGCTGGACACCGTGGCGGAACTGTCTGATCTGGGTGTCAAGGTGAACGGACAGGGCCAGATGATCGCGACTAACCTGGCAGGAGTCGAGGAGTTGCGCCGTCGCGGTGAGCGCGACTACGTGACCTTCGATTTGAAGAAGAAGGTCAAGACGCGGGTGGCCGGCATCACACTGGAACTGCGGGACACTGACGGAGACCCCCGCGATGCAGACATTCACATCTACGCCAACGACACCAGGATGGAGCGCCAGGACGTTCCTCAAAACGTCCCTGTCAACTTGTATGTCGGCACCGAGCGAATTCCGTATGAATTAGTTTTCAACGAGATCTTTCACAAGCCCGACATGGTTACGGGCTATATCAGTATCCCGAAAGGCAAATTATCCGAGGGTTCACCCCAACTGTCCGGCACCAACTGATCGGCCCGGGTGGTGGCGCAGCACTTTCATACATGTTTGATGAGTGAAAAGGCGGAGGGAATCCAGTCAGAATCATAGATTGCGGCTCTGATGGAGTCAACCGACAACACTTCCCTGATGAAGCACCAGGCTCCTTCGTTGGTGGAGCCGTAGGTAGATAGAGTAAATCCGGGTACGCGTGGACATTTTCGGCCGTCAGCTCCACGATCCTTGCGTCCTCAGGTATCCCGTCGGGAGGCGATGCCGCCCAGGCGTTTCAAAATGCTGTTCCCCAGGCGAGAACCCTCGACCCAACCATCCTGAGGAATTGCTCTTTAGGACTCATCAAATGTTCCCGGTAATTTTCCGCAAAATCACATCTCTGTAGTACCACCCAAGCCCCAGTGCTAAAAACCCAAGAGCCAAAAGGATTGTGCCGATGATTCCCAGGATCATTCCAGCTTTGGCAATCCCTTTGTCTGCTTGGGGAGATTGACCGCTGCGAATGGCCTTCAGCTCTTGACATCCAACGTACCAGGCTACAGGAGAAAAAAATTGACAAACGAGGAGTCCCAAGATGCCCATGATGAGCGCAGCCGTGCTGCGGCCGTGGGGCTTTCCAGACCCCTGATCTTCCCTTGAATCCGATCCAGTCGTCATTGTGGCTGCGCGTCTCGAAAAAAAAGTGCGAATCAATGCGCCGGTCCGAAAAAGACCGCGTTCAGGAAAACCAAGTTGAGCCCATCGCAAAACGCCCGATAATTTGGGTCTTCCGCGAAGGCCACCACGTGTCCTCGTCCATGGGCCTGGTGCATCAGATAAGCCTTCTGAGCCATCTGCTTTTGGGCATCCTGCCAGGTAAAGCCACTGAGAAGCACTTTGTCCTCTTCCATGTAAAGACCCACATTGCGGCCCTTGTCCAGCTTGATGGGTGTAAAGATGTTGCGACTTTTAACCAGAACCTGGGTATCCCCGTCGTATCCAAAGGCCAACCAGTGCTCTGTATCCAGACTCACGCGCATGATCGCACCGGGTGTGTTGGCCGGGAGTTCTTTTTCCGGCTGGATTGTCTTGTCGAGATCAAAACTTTGAGGAGGCGCTTGACTGGGCTCCGAGGTCTTTGCGCTCTCCCCTTCCGAGTCGGGCCTGGAAACTCCCTTCTCCGGTTTTCCACCTCTAAATTCCCGACTTGTGTCCAGTAGACCCACTTTCTCACCCGTTAACCACTGCGTCGCATTGCCGATGGCCACGAGTGTTCCACCCCCTTTCACTCCACGTCTCACCATATCTCACTAGTTTAACTTTTGGCGAAGCCTCCGCCAGTGCCTGAATATAACGTTGCATTTCTCCATGCGTGGTAATCCTCTTACCCCAACTGTGTCCCACAATCTCTTGAAGCCTTGGGACCGCCGGTTCGTAAGATGCACCGGGATAGAACTCAAATTCTTGAGAAAGTGCTCGCGTTTGCACAAACAAGAAGCACAGAAATCCAAAAAGAGACCTCTTACTCATCATAACTTCCTGAAAGTTCTTGCAAGCGATCTGCCAACCGCAACGTGCGCCGAAGTCTAGTCGGTTGTACAGGGCTTTGCAAGGAGAAGAATCACACCTTGGCCCGCATTTCTCCCACCGGCTCGTCACCAAGCGACGGCTCAGACGGGTCTCTCTGGGACGTTCCAAAATATGATCAGGAGGTTTCAGAGCAAGTGCTCAAGAGACGCAACGTGGCTGATGCGAGACTAAATCGGTCTTTTCCCGAACTCCCCCATTGCGGGTTGACCTCAACTAGCCGCTCGTTGCTCTTGAGAGTGAGTCTTGCCAATTGCACAGGCTGCCGGCGGATTCAAGATCCTTACCCACCTGCGCAGTGATAATCCGTTGACCATTGCGGTCTTCCCTGCACTTCGGGTCTGAATTTGAAGCCATTCCCGAAAGCTCCCCGCATCAATCTGAAGGATCTCACAGACCCAGTCTAAGCTTCCGGGGCAGTCCTCTTGGGAGAAGAACCACTCCAGAGCATCCTTGCGCCAGCTCTCATTCCTCGAATTTCTTGGTGAGGCGAAGGCGTCTCGAAAGGCCTGACGCAGAATTGCCAAAGCTAGATTTTTCACGGATGAGTCTGGACCCTTTACGGATGGATACAATCCGTAAGTCACTAAGTCGAGCTCTTTCACAATATTCATCTCCTCGCTATAAAAAATGATGAATCCTGTGGTGGGTTTGCTTAGCAAGCGCTCCACCGTCTTAAGTGCGCAGCAACACGCGTGCCAATCCTAAAGAAGATGCAGACGAATAATGCATAAGAACGGTTATAAACTACTGTTATTAAATGAGTTATCTCCTATATCACAAATTAGTTCACAAACCGCTGAATTCAGATTCTTCCCGGCGGACCTGACCACAACAGCCTCCCCGGTGTCAAGCTCTGTTGACACCTTTGCCGGTCCATTTCAAGAACTCTCCTAGCCGGGATTATTCATAGGTTCTCGTCACGAAGCGGCGAAAGCGCGTTGCGTAGGGGCGACCCGGCGGGTCGCCCGAACCGGACGCCTGGCGCTGTTCCGACGGCTCGGGCGAGCCGCCGGCTCGCCCCTACGGTACGTTGAGGAGGCCGACCGAGCGCAACGCAGTCAGGGCGGATGATTTCGCCGCTGCAGTAGAGTCAGTGTGAGAAATGCGGACTAAGCACTTGCGCCAATTATTCTTATCGCTGTACATCGAGAATGATCTGTAACCTCACGTTGACATTGCTTCGGAAGAATCAGAGTACGCTCAGTTTGGCAGATGGTTCGCGGCAAAGTCTATAACTTTTTGACTAGTCCTGAGTTATGGCATTTCAATTGCCTCACCTGAGAAGAGCGGCACGGCACGTGCATGCGAACACCAAATGCGGGCACTGGTGGTATCGGTGGTTCCCGATGCAGAAGGGAACCCTCATTTGGAGGGGAGAATTACCGGGAGTTTGAGAAAAAGCAATGAAAAGGTGGCTGAAAGCAGAACTACACGCTCACACTGCAGACGATCCGGCGGATGGAAACTGGATCATTTTCCATTCTGCCGAGAAGCTGATCGATAAGGCCGGCGAGCTGGGATTTGACGTTCTTTCCGTCACCAACCACGATCAGATGCTGTTTTCCCCTTCCCTGCACGAATACGCCAAACAGCGCGGGGTTCTGTTGGTTCCGGGGGTGGAAGCCACGCTCGCAGGCAAGCACGTCCTTCTTTACAACTTTCCAAACTACGACTCTTACTGGAACAACCCACAGATTGTCGCCAGGCAGAAGGGCCCGGAACAACTTGTCATTGCTCCACACCCCTTCTTCCCAAGTTCGACTTCCCTGGGAAACCAACTTTTCGAATGGCTCCATTTCTTGGATGGCATCGAGTACAACCACTTCTATCTTTCCTGGCTAAATTTTAATCGACGAGCAGAAGAGGCGGCACAGCGATTCAATCTACCCCTGGTCGGCAACTCCGACGTGCATCACCTTTTCCAGTTAGGCCGCACCTATACGCTGGTTTACGCGGAAAAAGAGATCAGCTCAGTTGTGGAAGCCATCAAGCTGGGAAACATCGGCGTAATCACGCACCCGGTTAGTCCCCTCTTCGTTGCCAACTGGTTTGCTCGCGCCGCCATCTCCCGGCCGAGGTACGCAATGCGAGTGGCACTGTCGCTTTTGCCGTAAAGTCCACTCGATACTTTCTCCGCTTCCCTTTCCATTGACGCGCTGAGCCTCCTACACTCCCATCCGTGGCCCGAAGGCGACGAGCTTGAGGAATGACTCTTCCCAGCCCTGGCCGGAACAGCTCTAGCAGGCTGGCCTTGTCACCCGAGAAACTGCTGCTCCAAGATTGCCAGCCAGATACAACCAGTGCGGCGCCCCTACATCGGCATTCCGTGCACCGGCAATTCAGGTAAATAAGCGAACGAACATGTCGCCGAAGAAGTATCCAATGACGGCCACGCCCAGTCCGACAACGAACATGTCGATCCCGCTTCGGATCACACCGCGACCGGTAAAGATACTGCGACTCGCTCCCACCAGAAAATGGCTGAGCATACTCAGGATAAAACTGTTGGCAATGGCCACCGTTCCACTTGAAAAAAGAAAGGGAAGAATGGGTAGAAAGGCGCCGACGGCGGTCGCCGTACCGGTAATCCATCCTTCCTTCAAGGGCGAGGTGGCTTTATTGGGATTGAGGCCAAGCTCCAATCTAACCATCTCCTCCAGTGCTTGAGTTTTGTCCGCCAGCACGGCTTCGGCACGCTGGCGGGCGGATGCGGCATCCAGGCCCTGACCCTGGTACAAGATCACCAACTCTTCCTTTTCCAATTCCGGCATCAACTCCAGTTCTTCCTCCTCCATACGGATCTCTTTGGCGTAGACTTCCTGCTCGCTTTTGGCGGCAAGATATCCACTCGAGCCCATGGACAGGCAATCGGCAATCATGCCGGCCAACCCGGAAACCAGAAGGACATGGTGATCCACCTGGGCGCCGATCACAGCCATGACCAGACCGAAGTTGGCTGTGAGTCCATCGTTGAAGCCATAAACCACAGTACGAATAAAACCTCCACTGCTGACACGGTGCCAGGGTTCACCCGTGAGATCCCCCAGTTTCATCAGTTCCTGAGCGTGTTCTCCGCTCTCGTGGGCAATCTGACGGAACACCTCTCCCGCCTCTCCTTCCGTCTGGATACTCTCACGCAGATACTCCTGGGTCTCTCGGGCTTCCGATCGAATAATGGAAGGGAGCAAGGCATCAATCCCGAAGAGCCTCCCGGTAAAAGCCAAAAGACGCACCCGCAAAGCCGGGGAAAAGCTGGGCAGGGGAATCCCCTGCTCTTTCAATAGCTGAGCAAAGACGTTCTGGTGGCGCCGCTCAATTGCGGCCATTTGAGTAAAGAACTCTTTGCGGTCCGGTTCCTTGTCGGTGTGAGCCAGCTGCCGGTAAAGAAAATGAAAGTCGCCTTCATCCTGCCAATGCTCGAGTAATCTGTCCGCTTCCATGTGTGAAAAGCATAGCAACGATCCTGTCGGCGGTTCAAATTCGGGCGGGGCCGGGGGACTCATGGATCTGCTTTTTAAAAAAAACCGTGCTCGTGTATAATGAAATCGATGCCGATCTTCGAGTACCGATGCAGCAACTGTAAGACGAAATTTGAAAAAATCGTGTTGAGCCAGTCGACCGATATCCAGTGTCCCGACTGCAGCTCGGCTCACCTCGAGAAGCTGCTTTCCAGTTTCGCCGTCAGTGCAGGATCGACTCGAACCTCATCAGCACAAGATGAACGTGCCTGCTGTCGCGGAAACTTCACCTGAGCGGCCTAGCTCTTCCGGGGCCGTCGGCTCCTGCAGCCATTCCAATACCCTGTACCATTTCTCCCATTCAGCGCTTAGGCGTGGGTTGTTCTCTGGAACCTGGAACGCGCGCGAAGCGCGCTGAACGAGTGTCCAACGCGGCTTGTTAGGGCGGATGATTCCGCCGGCGCAGTAGAGTCGGTGTGAGAAATGCGGGCTAATGGAGGGCTAGGGGGGCTAGGGGGGGAGGCTTGTAAAAATACCTCTTGTGTTGTTGTATCCGCATGGGATAAGAGAGCCACCTAGCAGATCGGTAGAACAATTTCTGGAGGTGTTAAGATCATGCATATTGATGAATATCATTTCGGGAAGATGGTCATCGATGGCCAACCTCACGACTTCGATCTGATGATTTGTGGGGAGGAACTGTACCAGAACTGGTGGCGAAAGGAGGGTCACCGTCTCTGTCTTGATGATCTGAAATGGATGCTCGAGCGGAATCCGGAAATCTTAATCATCGGCAAAGGAAATGTGGGCTGTATGGAAGTTCCCAACGACGTGGTCGAAGAACTCGACAAGCGGGGCATCGCAGTCCGGACGGTAAACACCGGCCAGGCGGTGGCGATTTACAATGAGATTGCAGGAAAAGAAACCAGAAAGATCGGTGCCACCTTTCACTTAACCTGCTAAGGTGTTCTTCGACTCATTGAGCTGACGAGACCTCCCCGCCTGCTCGCAAGATGAGTTAGATGGATGAAATCGAATTTGCCAGTTCCAGAACGAGACGCTGTCCTTGAAATGCGGGGCATCCGAAAAAGCTTCCCAGGTGTCCTCGCTCTCGATAATGTCAATTTCGCCCTCTATCCCGGAGAAGTACATATTCTGCTCGGTGAAAACGGGGCCGGCAAGTCGACACTGGTGAAGATCCTGAGCGGTGCTTACCAAAAGGACGGCGGTGAAATTCTTATCCACGGCCAAGCGGTAGAAATCAACAATCCCAGGGTCGCTCAGGAACTGGGCATCAGCATCATTTATCAAGAATTCAACCTCATTCCTCACCTGTCGGCCGCGGAGAATATTTTCTTAGGGAATGAGCCGGAAATATTTTCGGGTATTGTCGATCGAAGCCAGATGTCTCGTGAAGCGGGCAGGTTGCTGCGCGAGCTTGGCGTACAATTCGATCCCCGGACTCGCGTGCGGAGCCTGGGCATTGCACAGCAGCAAATGGTGGAAGTGGCCAAGGCCCTTTCGGTCGATGCCAGAATTCTGATCATGGACGAGCCCACCTCGGCTTTGACTGAGAGTGAAATCCGAGCACTGTTTTCCACTATCCAACAGCTCAAGGAAAAAGGCGTGGCCGTCATTTACATTTCGCACCGATTGGAAGAGCTTTTTGAAGTTGGTGACCGTGTCACGGTTTTGCGGGATGCTAAGTACATCGCCACCCACTCCATCCGAGAGACTTCCACGGCAGAGTTGATTCGACTCATGGCAAACCGCGACCTCAAAGAACATTTCCCCAGAGAAAAAGGGGAACTGGGTGAAGAAGTGCTGCGTGTGGAGGGTTTAAATCGAGCGCCGCTTTTAAAAGACATCAGTTTTTCCCTGCGGCAGGGCGAAATTGTGGGTATTGCGGGACTCCTGGGGGCAGGACGCACGGAACTGGCGCGAGCCATTTTCGGAGCCGACCCTATTGATTCCGGCCGAGTACTGGTAAAGGGCCAACCGGTGCGGATCAACTCACCCGTCAGCGCCATTCGCCAGGGCATCGGCTTTCTCACGGAAGATCGTAAAGGACAAGGGCTCATACTGGTCTTGCCTGTAAAGGACAACATCGCCTTGCCGAACACGGATAAACTTTCCCGTCTGGGGGTGATCGATTCCGCTGCCAAAGAGAAACTGGCTCAGCGCTTCATCCATGATTTGAGCATCAAGACCCCCGGTGTTGAGCAGAAAGTCATGTATCTGAGCGGGGGCAATCAACAGAAGGTGGTACTCAGTAAATGGCTGGCCCGGGAAGCGGACATTCTCATATTTGATGAGCCAACCCGCGGCATCGATGTGGGAGCCAAGGTAGAAATTTATCAACTCATGAACCAACTCACGGCGCGGGGTGCTGGAATCATCATGATTTCCTCTGAATTGCCCGAAATTCTCGGCATGAGTGACCGCATCCTGGTGATGCATCGGGGACGCATCAGTGGTGAGTTCAGTGCCGAAGAGGCGACCGAGGAGAAAGTCCTAGGCGCAGCACTGGGTCAAAGAGTCTAAGAGATGGATCTCAAGAACATGCTGATCCTGTACGCACGGCAATTCGGTACCCTCATCGGTCTGTTCTTTTTGTGCAGCGTGCTGTCGATTTTGACTCCGTATTTCCTTACGGTCTCCAATCTGCTCAACGTCACTCAGCAAACCGCCATCAATGCCATTATTGCGGTCGGGATGACCTTCGTCATTATTTCTGCCGGTATTGATCTCTCAGTGGGTTCCATCCTGGCATTTGCAGGTGTGGTCTTGGCCAGTGCATTACAGGCCGGCTGGTCGATCCCGATTGCCATTTTAATCGGACTTGCCACCGGCGGTCTTTGCGGCACGGTAAACGGCCTGTTGATCACGTTTGGAAAGCTACCCCCCTTTATCTCTACTTTGGGTATGATGAGCGTGGCTCGGGGAGCGGCACTGGTCTACACCCAAGGCCGGCCTATTTCCGGCTTTGGGCCGCAGTTTCGTACTCTAGCCACCGGAGAGTTCCTTTTTATCCCTCTTCCTGTGATTATTATGATCGTTATCTATGTCCTCTCTCATTTCGTGCTGACGCGAACTAAATTCGGGCTGTACACCTACGCGATAGGAGGTAACGAGGAAGCAACAAAGCTGTCCGGTGTCAATGTCCTGTTTCATAAAACGATGGTGTATGCATTTTCGGGCCTAGCGAGCGGCCTTGGCGCAGTGATTCTCACGGCACGCTTGAACTCGGCGCAACCCATCGCCGGTATCATGTACGAACTGGATGCCATCGCCGCAACCGTGATTGGGGGCTCCAGCCTCATGGGGGGAGAGGGTACACTACAGGGAACGCTCATCGGGGCACTGATTATGGGAGTCCTGCGAAATGGTTTAAACCTTCTCGGGGTCTCATCCTTTCTTCAGCAAATCGTCATTGGTTCGGTCATTATCATCGCCGTACTGGTGGACGCAGCGCTAAAAAAACAGGGGACATAGCCTGGAGGTCCACCAGATGGTGAAGAACTTGTCGTCAGTAGCCAATAAAACGAAATTGGTCAGGAGCCCGCAAATGAAAAGAATTGTTTTATTGTTACTCTTTGTTTCTCTCATTCTCTTGAACTGCGCCCCGAGTCAAGATGAAGCGGATGCCCCCCGCCCAAGAGTGGCACTGGTAATGAAAACCTTGAACAATCCTTTTTTCATTGATATGCAAACAGGAGCCGAAGAGGCTGCAAAGCGACTGGATGTCAATTTGATCGTGCAGGCGGCGGAGAGGGAGCTCGACGTCGAAAAGCAAATGCAGATTCTCGAGAATCTGATTCAGACTCAGGTTGATGCAATCTGCGTCACGCCCAGCGGTTCAAAAGAGATTATTCCCGCCATTGCCAAAGCCAACCAGGCGAGGATTCCGGTCTTGGTTCTGGATACGCGCGTCGATCCTGAGGCAGCCAAAGAAGCCGGAATCAAGATCGAAACTTTCATTGGCTCTGACAATTACGAGGGCGGCCGTATTGCCGGCCAATATCTTGTTAAACTATTTAATGGTAAGGCGCAGGTCGCCATTCTGGAAGGAATTCCAGGGCATGAGACTGGGGACTCGCGTCTGCGCGGCTTTCACGATGGGATCAAGGAAGCACCGGGCATTGAAGTAGTCGCCTCGCAGCCTGCCAATTGGGAGCGTGACCAGGGATTTAATGTTTTTCAGAATATCCTGCAGGCCCATCGGCAAATTGACGCCTTGTTTGCCTGCAGTGATTTGATGGCACTGGGCGCAGTCGAAGCCATTGCCGCTGCAGGGAAAACCGGACAGATCAAAGTTATCGGATTTGACGCTCTCCAGGAGACTCGAATAGCCATTGCAGATGGAACGATCGAAGCCTCAGTTGCTCAATATTCAGACGAAATGGGCCGCATTGGGATTGAAAGCGCAGTGCGTGTCCTCAATGGCGAAAAAATCCCAGAATCGATCCCGGTTAAGATCGAACTGATTACAAGAGATAAGCAAGCGGAATGAGCCGAAGAAAAATTAATATTGGGCTGCTGGGAGTAGGACGATTAGGAAGGATCTATGCTCGCTATCTTTCGACTGTCATTCTCCACTCCCGTCTGATTGCGGTGGCGGATAAGGATGCGGAGCTTGCCAAACAAGTCGCTGATGAGCTCGACATTGAGCACTCTTATGCGGAACCCCTGGCCCTTCTGGATGAGAGGCGGGTCGACGCGGTGGTCATTGCCACACCCACACACACGCACAGAGAATTGGTCGAGGCGGCCATAGCCCGTGAGAAAGCCGTCTTTTGTGAAAAGCCACTTTCACTCTCCTTGGACGAGAGCCTTGCCATGAAGCAGAGTGTTGAGCGAAGCGGCGCTTTTTTCCAAATGGGCTTTATGCGCCGCTTCGACCGAGGGTACATGGCTGCCAAGCAAAAAATCGAGCAAGGCTTGATTGGCAGGCCTTTGCTCTTTAGGGCAACATCTCGTGATCCTTACCCTCCGAGTTCGCAGTATCTGGACCCCAAGAGCAGCGGTGGACTGATGATTGACATGGGAATCCACGACTTCGATCTGGCTCTCTGGCTTATGGGTGAAATCAAAACAGTCATGACCATCGGGGGAGTTCTGGTTCTCCCCTACTTGAAAGACATCGGTGATATAGACAATGCTATCGTCAGTCTCACTTTTGAAGACGGAAGATTGGGTGTTGTTGACCTGAGCCGCAACGGTGTTTACGGGTACGATATTCTTACGGAGATACTGGGAACCGAAGGGACCCTACGGGTTGGGTATTTGCAAGAAACTCCTCTTCTTGTCATGCGCAAAAACAATATCGCGCACGATACGGTTCCCTTTTTTGAGGAAAGGTTTGGCGAAGCCTACGTAAGGCAATTGCAGAACTTCGTTGAAAATCTTCTCAACGATCGTTCCCCTCCAGTGAGTGTGGTCGATGGGATCAAGGCTCTAGAGGTGGGCGTTGCCGCCACCCGTTCCTATCAGAGTGGGCAGGCCGTTGAAGTCAAGTCAGTGGCCGCCGGGTGAAATCTGCGTTATACTGCGGGAAAACTTACCCGGATTCATCGAACAGTTTGAAAAACGTCAAGAACGGGAGGTCAGCATAATCTTTCGCAGTCCTTACCCGGATATCTCTATTCCTAACATCGCACTGACACCCTTTGTGCTGCAAAGAGCTCAGGAGTTGACAAACAAACCGGCTCTCATCGAGGGGCCAAGCGGAAGAACCCTCACCTATGGGGAGCTCGCTCGGAGCGTGGAGCACATGGCGGCGGGTCTGCGCAAGCGTGGATTTCAAAAAGGGGACGTCCTTGCAATCTTGAGCGCCAATCTCCCCGAGTACGCCCTGGTTTTGCTGTCGGCTTCACTGCTGGGGGGAACCACTACCACCATTAATCCCCTCTACACGGCTGATGAAATCAGTCATCAACTCAACGATGCCGGCGCCAGGTATCTATTCAGCCATCCGATGTTTCTGGAGAAAATCCTTGAAACAGCCAGCCACTCGCCGGTTCGGGAAGTATTTGTTTCTGGTGAAGGTACGGGCGCAACCTCGCTGACGGAGCTCCTTAGCGGCGGGGAGACGCTCTCTGAAACTCCGATCGACCCTCGTCAGGACGTGGTGGTCTTGCCCTATTCCAGCGGTACTACGGGCCTCCCCAAGGGTGTGATGCTGACTCATCACAACCTCGTGGCGAACCTTTGCCAACTGGACGGCGGGGCGGACCTCGAGCCGGTCAGCGAACACGACACAATCATTGCCGTACTGCCCTTCTTCCATATCTACGGTATGGTCCTCGTCCTGCTAAGAGGTCTCCACAGCGGCGCGACCCTGGTGACGATGCCGCGTTTTGATCTTGAACAATTCCTGAAAACGATGCAGGACTACTCCGTTACCCGAGCCTATCTGGTTCCGCCCATTGTGCTGGCTCTGAGCAAGCATCCGATGGTGGAGGAATTTGATTTGTCAAAGCTCAGAACAATCGTGTCCGGTGCGGCACCGCTCAGTGAGAACCTTGCCCGCGCGTGTGGCGAGCGGCTGAGTTGTCTGCTCAAGCAGGGCTATGGGCTAACCGAGACCAGTCCGGTGACCCACCTGAGCCCCGAGAGTTCCAGCCGGATAAGACTGGAAAGCATCGGTCCTCCTATTCCCAATACCGAATGCAAAGTTGTGGATCCCGCCACTGTTGCCGAACTGGGTCCCAACCAGAGGGGCGAGATTTGGGTGCGAGGTCCACAGGTGATGAAGGGTTATTTGAATAATGCAGAGGCGACCTCAAATGTGATTGACACAGAGGGCTGGCTGCATACTGGCGATGTCGGCTATGCTGATGAGGACGGTTACTTCTATATCGTGGACCGGCTCAAGGAGCTCATCAAATACAAGGGGTTTCAGGTTGCTCCAGCCGAATTGGAAGCGGTTCTTCTCTCTCATCCAGCCATTTCCGATGCCGCCGTGATTGGCAGCCCCGATGAGGAAGCCGGAGAAGTGCCGAAGGCTTTCGTGGTGCTCAAGGACCAAGCGACAGCCGAAGAAATAATAGGGTTTGTTGCAGAGCATGTAGCGCCGCACAAGAAAATTCGCCGGCTCGAGTTTACGGACGAGATTCCGAAATCTGCCTCCGGCAAGATTCTGCGTCGCTTTCTGCTGGAGCGGGAGAGAAGCCGGTCAAAGAATGCTTGAACCCGTAAAACGTGGGCGAAGCGAAGGCCCCGCGCCGGCTCGTCACTGCTTCAGGTGAATGATGACCATCTTCAGTTCAGTCATCTCCTGGACGGCATACTTGGGACCTTCCTTGCCCATGCCACTGTCTTTGAGGCCACCGTAGGGCATCAGATCGGCCCGCCACTGCGGGCCCCAGTTGATGTGCAGGTTGCCGCTGTCGACCTCCTGGGCGAATCGAATGGCGCGGTCGATATCCTGCGTAAAGATGCCGGCCGACAGGCCGTAGCGGGTGTCGTTGGCCAGGGTGATGGCCTGATCGATGTCATCAAAGCGGGTCACGGCCAGCGCCGGACCGAACAACTCATCTCGACTGATACGCATACCCGGATCGACATCGGCTACCACCGTAGGCTGAAGAAGAGTGCCCTGGCGTTCGCCGCCAGTGACCATACGTGCACCTCCTGAGACCGCTTCCTGAATCCACTCACCGACCCGGACGGCATCGGCCTCGCGGATCATGGGGCCCATCTTCGTACTCTCGCTGAGCTGGTCGCCGACGGAAATATCCTCCACTCGGGATTTGAGCCGACCGAGGAAATCCTCGTACACTTTCCCGTCGGTTAGTACGCGCTGCGCCGAGATGCACACTTGGCCGGCGTTGGAGTAGCCGGTAGCGACGGTGGCCTCAGCTACCCGATCCAGGTCGGCATCGTCCATGATGATCAGCGGCGAGTTGGAGCCAAGCTCCATGGTGATCTTCTTCATGCCAGCCACCTTGCATATGTGTTCGCCAACTTCGTAGCTGCCCGTGAAGGTGATCTTGCGAACACGCTTGTCGGCACATAGGCAGTCGCCCACTTCCGCGCCCGGCCCGGTCAGGCAAGCCACCGCCTGAGGAGGCAGTCCTGCTTCCAACAGGACCTCCACCAGCTTCAGCGCTGACAAGGGAGTGTCGCTGGCCGGTTTGATCACCACCGCATTGCCTGCCGCCAGGGCCGGTCCCACCTTATGACAGACCAGGTGCAAGGGGAAGTTAAAGGGACTGATGGCGGCCACCACTCCGCAGGGAACCCGCAAAGTGAAGCCGATTCGGCCCGCCCCTCCGGGTGCCGCATCCAGCGGCAAAACCTCACCGGTGAGTCGTTTCGCTTCCTCAGCCGAAAGCTGAATGATCTCGGCGGCACGACTCGTCTCCAAGCGCGCCTCAGCCAGGATTTTGCCCTCTTCGGTACTGACGATCCGGGCGAAGTCCTCGATGCGCTCGGTGATCAAATCGGCCGTCGCGCGCAGGATCCGGGCCCGCTCATAGGCCGGCATCTTGCGCATCATATCAGCGCCCTGCACTGCCCCGGCCAGCGCTTCATCGACATCAGAAGTGCCGGCCCAGGGGACCGTATCGATCACCGATTGATCGTAGGGGTTTTTGACTTCGATCTTCTTGGCCCTATCTTGCCATTGTCCGTGGATAAACATCTTCATGGCGGATTCTCCGTCAAACGCCTAGCATATCGGAAATTGCTTCTTACAGGAAAGTGCTTCTTAGAGGTAATGCTTCAGTCTTGCGGGCTAGGTCAAGATAATCTTGAAAACCTGTACGGATAGTTTGATGTTCTTGAGTTGGTTCTTGCAGATCGGTACCATCGGCTCTTCAATTTTGCCGCGAACCTGTCGCGCTACATCCTCGGAGACGCAGATACCACCGGGATGTGCCAGCGATTCGATGCGAGAGGCAATATTGACTCCATCTCCAAACACGTCATTGTCTTGAAGGATCACGTCGCCCACGTGTAATCCGATGCGAATTTGTATCCGTCTTTCAGTTGGGATTGGGGCGTTATGCTCAGCGAGCCTTTTCTGGATACTGATCGCACAGCGAACCGCTTCGAAAACACTAGCAAATCCCACCAGGAAGGAGTCCCCCATCGTTTTGACTTCTCTCCCCCCGTGCTTAGCAAAAATAGGACGGAGTAGTCTCTGGTGCTCGCCAAGCAGCTCCAGCGCCAACATCTCGTCCTCCTGGGCTAAGACACTATAGCCGACAATGTCAGTGAACATGATAGCAGCCAGCCTGCGCTGGGCTGTATCACTCATGACTTCCCTTGGCCAAGTCATATGGAGGGCGCCGCACTTCCTGCGGACAAGCGTTTCGAGGTTTTGGACAATCTTCATGTCCTCGAGAATCGACGAGCGGCGGTGTAGTGCCTTCTTAACTCTCTCTAAGATTGGCTCCAGCTTGAGGGGTTTGGTGATGTAATCACAAGCACCCTGTTGCATGCTCTTCACGGCGGTTTCAACATCGTCTTGACCTGTGACCATGATGACTGCGACGTCGGGGTACATCCGGGAAAGATTTTCCAGAAGCTGAAAGCCATTGAGCTCGGGCATCCGGATATCGGTGATCACCAGTGCAAAGGATTGGGACTGCAGCTTCTCCAGGGCCTCACGACCTGTTCTCGCTGTCTCACATAGGAAGCCCTCGTCATTTAGATACTCCGATAAACTATCCCGGATCAGGGGTTCATCATCGACCACCAGAATGTGGTCCGGACGCGGATTGCCGATCGTGGTTTGTAAAACGTTTGTTGTCTGTACCATTTTCATGACTCCTTTGAGCACCCGTGATTCGGATTCACAATCACAAGCTTCAGAAGCAAATGATATGCCAGACTTGATGCGACCCAATTTGTTGTCCCTTCCTCACCGACGGAATGGCGTTTTTGGCCTAACTTCAGGGCTTTGAATCCTCTAATGAGCCGGTCTGCATCGCAACGAGAGGTTTCATGAGCCTGTAAGAAAGCGTTAAAAAAATAACGATTCCAATAAAATTTTGCCGCAGGCAAGCACTCCAGTTTTGCTCTTATCATCTGGCCCGCATTTCTCACACCGGCTCGCCCCTACTAGCTCGGCGCTTCCGCCGCTTCGTGACGAGCCGGTATGAGAAATGCGGGCAGGACTGTTGTGTAAACCAACGTTGACATTCTGGAAGAATCAGGGCAGCACTCAGGCACTAAAAACCTTTACAAGTTTTGCTATAAGTCATTGGTTATTCAATAGTTAGGTACACGTCTCATGAGGGCGTTATAAAGGTGGCACATCACGTGCTTATTGGGACATTGGGACACTTAACAGACGGCTGCACCCTAGCCATGGGCTCGATTGAGGGACACAAACTATTCAAGCAGCCGCGTCTGAGGACAGTTACAGTGACGGGTATTGGGAAAATCGAAGAAATGGGCTTAATCGCAAGTCGCCATTGCCGCTCTGTGCTTCTCATAGAGGATGACACAGGCTTGGCCGCAGATTTGAGAGATTTTCTGGAAGAAGAGGGCTGGGAAGTGGAATATGCCGCTACCGTCGAAGAGGCTCGCTCAAAGCTGGTCGAGAAAGTCTTTGATCTGCTGATAGCCGACTACTTGCTGCCGGATGCCAACGTACTGACCCTCTTCCAGGAGGTCCAACTTCGCTCACCCCTCACTAAAGTCCTGGTCATAACAGGTGTCAGAGATATACAAGTCGCGGCTCAAGCCTTCAAGAAGGGGGCGGGAGACTTTATCTTCAAACCGTTTACGCTCACCGAGCTGCAGAAGCGCATCGAAGCACTCATGAAGGAACAGCGCCTGGAGAGTCAACGCGAAAGACAGAAGAGCGAGCCGAAGCAATTTTCGAAGCCGATCAATATGGTAGGCCACAGCCCCGCTATGGATAAAGTCTTCCACCTCATCAGCCTGGTGGCAGACAAGAACGCAACCGTTCTGGTGACAGGTGAGAGTGGAACGGGGAAGGAGTTGGTGGCCTGCGCCATCCACAGCCGAAGCCCCCGGAAAAAGAACCCCTTCGTCCCCATTAACTGCGCAGCCATAGTGGAGAATCTTCTGGAAGACGAGCTGTTCGGACATGTGCGTGGTGCTTACACGGACGCCCGAGGGGAGCGGGCAGGAAAATTTGAGCAAGCCGATGGAGGTACGCTCTTTCTAGATGAAATCGGTGATATGTCGCCGTCCTTACAAGTCAAACTCCTTCGGGTGCTCGAAGAAAATAAATTCGAAAAACTCGGCAGCGACGAAATCATCCACGTAGATGTGCGTATTGTCGTCGCCACGAATTGCGACTTGCGGGAAAAGGTCAGAAAGCGAGAGTTTAGAAACGACTTATTTTACCGATTGAACGTGGTGCCTATTCATCTGCCGCCACTTAGGGAGAGAAAAGAAGACCTCCCTCTCCTTGCAAATCATTTTCTACAGGAGTTGTCTCGGTCATATGGACTTCCCCGGAAAAAACTTGCCCCTGGGGCCCTAAAACGTCTTATGCACTATGATTGGCCCGGAAACGTCCGCGAGCTGTGGAATGTCTTAGAACTGGCCTCAGTGCTGTCGGGCGACAAGCGCACCATCCTCGAGGTCGATGACTTTGCCGCCCTGGACAATGAACCCCTGTCGGAGTTGGCCTCAACTGAGCTGCTCCAAAATTGTCTCCGCCTCCCCGAAGCAGGCATTGACCTCAAACAGTTTATCCGCGAACTGGAAAACAAACTCATCTGCGAATCTCTTGAACGCACCGGAGGCAACAAGAAGAAAGCCGCCCGTTTACTGCGCCTTAAGCGAACCACCCTGGTGGCAAAGCTGCGCCGCATGGACATATCGATGGACCTCCCTTAGCCGCACCCTGAGCGGCAAAGTTTTGCCGCAATCGTTAATTTTTTAACGCTCCACCAAAATTGTCCCGAAACTCGCGTTGCTGCGCAGATGACCCTATTCAGGGCCTTAACCTCTTGATTTCACGTGAGAAAGCCAATCCATGCGTGAGAAGGAGTGTCACCAGGATTGCCGCAAGGACCGTCTGGCACGTCATTTGCTCACAAGCAAGTTCACTGTGACATTGGAATCCAGCGAAGAGGAGAACATCGAAATGGCCCAGGACAAAGCGTTAGTGAAAAATGGCTGGGGCGATGGGAGGTGGCCGAAGAGCATCACTTGGTCGGACCACCTAAGTTGGTCGAACAGGATCGTTTGGCTGCAGAGCACGATCTGGGCGGACTAACCGGGGGTAATGAGTCATGCAGAGAAGAACCTTGAGCGGAGAAGAACCTTGAGAGGAAGAAGCTCTTCAGCAGATCATAAATTACCATTCCCAAGCCAAAGAATCTGGATTCCCGGCACCATTATATGTCTTATCCTTATTGGGCTTCTTTTCCCTTTGCTGGGCGGGCTTAGCCCCCGGTTCAGGGATTCTCTGATTCGTTTCGAGAATAAGCTTTCGCCAGTCCTTAAGCATGAGGTCGCCTTTCTCGCCGCCAACCCAAATTACGATCGCCCTATTCCCGTCATCGTTCAGGTGAATCCCGACTTCTTTGCACACAACATGGAGGTCTACCCAGACGAATTCTCAAGAAGAAACCGGAATGTAGTGAGCTTAATCAACGCCTACACCGCCCGCTTGACGGGCGCCCAGATTAAACTTTTGCTGAGTGCTGAGGTCGTCGAGTACGTGACGTTTGACGTTCCCATCCGTATCACCTCCTCTGATGAGAATAAGGATAAGGATCGGAACAAAGACAATGATGAGGATAAGGATGAGGAAGGTCGCAGCCCGTTTCTGGCCGCCATCGGGGCGGACCAGCTTAATTACCATAATGATAAGGGTTACTACGGAAAAGGCGTGGTGGTTGCCCTCTTTGACTCGGGGATCAGTAAGCATGACGACCTCGAGAAAAAGCGGATTCTAATCGCTGTAGACTTTACTTCGGGAAAGCCAGTCATCTCGGATACAAACCATGATGCGTATGGTCATGGCACTGCCGTGGCTGGAATCATTGGCGGAACGGGAAAAGAATCGGAGGGAGAGTATTCCGGCGTGACACCCGGCGTAAAGTTTGTGGACATTAAAGTCATTGGAGAGGATGGCACCGGGCTGACCAGCAATCTGATCAAAGCGATTGAATGGGTCATTGAAAACAAAGAGGTTTATGGAATCGGGGTAGCCAATCTCTCGGTCGGTCACCCTCCGGTGGAATCCTACACGGCAGACCCACTATGCCAGGCAGTGGAAACACTAGTCGCATCGGGCATTGTGACGGTAGTTTCAGCCGGTAATCTGGGGAAAACCGAACAATACCCGAAGATCTGGGGAGCTATCAATAGTCCGGGTAACGATCCAACGGTGATTACGGTTGGCCCCGTAAATACCCAGGGCACAGCCACACACTCCGACGACGTAGCCACTAGTTACGGTTCCCGCGGGCCCACCTACCAAGACAATCTGTTCAAACCGGACCTTTGCGCACCGGGCAATCAAATTCCCTCCCTGTTGGCCAAACGAAGCTGGATTGAGCAAAATCATCCCGAGCTCCAGATAGACAAACACTACATCTATCTCAGTGGCGCCAGCATGGCCACCCCTTATGTGACGGGGACGGTGGCCTTGATGTTAGAAGCCAACCGTTATCTCAATCCCAATTTGGTGAAACTCATCTTGCTGCTGACGGCGATCAAACTCGAACAGCCGCACATGCTTGAACAGGGAAACGGGTTGGTGAATCTCCTAACCGCGGTCCAATTGGCCGAGCAGGTCGACATGGATAATCATCGGGTGTTGGAGATGGTGTCACCGAAATGGTCACTTGACGGAGAGGAAGTCTGGTCAGGAGGAGCTTTTGTCTACGGAGATCAGATTATCTACAGCCGGCTGGTTGATGCCGACACCGTCCAGTTCTGGGGTGATGGAGTGTTCTGGGCCGATGGAGTGTTCTGGGCCGATGGAGTGTTCTGGGCCGATGGGGTGTTCTGGGCCGATGGGGTGTTCTGGGCCGATGCGGTATTTTGGGCCGATCTGACCACCACAGACGCGGTGTTCTGGGCCGATGGGCTGTTCTGGGCCGATTCTTCACAGGCCTCTTCGCAGGATTCTTTTCTAGGGGGTCCCTGCACAATTGAGATGAGCTGTAAAGGATACAATCTTGCGTTACCAAAAGGAGGTTATCTCAGTGCAACGAAAGCGCATTGAAGAGAAGAAGCCCACCCAGACCGCTGCTAAGACCCTGCTTACGGATGATGAAGAGAGAGACTGCCTCGAAGAACTGCTCAAGGGATTTGGCTATGAAAGGGACTTTATCCGCCGTTTGCTTTCTTTCAATCGGACCTCTCCCATCAGTTCCAGGCGGCCGGCCAAAGTGAAAGCGCGACGAAAAGAATGACCATCAGCCAGAAAGGGATGCAATCCTCCGGAACATCGAACACAGTCTGGGGCGTCCCTTCGATTCAGATCATCAAACTGTTGAGATTTTTCTCAGACCCGATTCCCTCTCGGGCCAGACTTTTCATATTCTCCATCATTCTCAGTGGTTCGGCACTCTTTTTTTATTGCTTCTACCATTCCCTGGCCAAAGTTGACCTTCGCTGGCTTTTTCTGGTCGCCCTCACCTTCGTGGCAAGTTCTTTTCCTGTCAAAATACCGCTGGTTAAAACGAACACCGAAAAGCTGGCTATCAGCATGGGTGATGCGTTCGTGTTTACTTCGATCCTTCTTTTCGGCCCCGAAGTCGCCGTTATGCTGGCGGCGGTCGAAGGGCATACCGCCAATTCCAGAGCCAAAATCAAGCGGCGCTACAAGCAGCTCTTCAATTTGGCCCAGCTGGTGCTAGTCTCATTTATCGTCGGTCACATCTTTTACCAACTGGAAGGAAAACCAGCGCCTCTGGATCCAGCTCAAGTAACGGATCCCGCGAGACTTCTTGCAAAGCTTAACACCCCGCGAGGAGCAAATCATCCGCATGCGATTTGGCATTGAGGATGGAAGCGAACACACTCTGCAGGAGGTTGGGCAAAGCTTCTCGGTCACTCGGGAGCGTATTCGCCAGATTGAAGCGAAGGCGCTTCGTAAGCTGCGAGATCCATCGTGCAGTCGAAACTTAAAACCCTTTCTTGAGAACCCTGGCAAGGAAGGCTTGTAGCAAAAAAGCAAAGGAACAAGAGCTAGCAATCAATTTTCAGGTGCTTCCGTACAATGATCTCGGACTTCGAGTTTCAGGAGGCAAGTATCAACCGGATGGC